>DCFT01000141.1 GCA_002319885.1 Bacteroidales bacterium UBA1797 | reverse complement strand
TGATGGACATAATCACCTGGGAGCCAAAAGATTCGGCTAAGGTTGGGGAATTATATACAAACTACGAATATCCGACAGGCATGAAGGTAATCGACGAGTGGATAGACCTGACAGGCTATCGCATGTTCGTGATTTATGAAACTGAAAGTGAGAAAATATTTGCACCTTCAATCTCTCCTTTTATCGGGCTTTGCAGGTTTGAAACGATACCGGTTATGGAAGCAGATAAATATACGCATATAACCCATACGCATATGACCCAGGAAAATACTGAAGAAACCGGAAGGGAAAAAACTGAAGTTGCGCAGGGAAGGATTAGCACCGAAAATGAGCTTTTGGAGCAGATAAAAGATCAAATCGAGAATCATGAAAAAAGAGTCCAGCGCCTGGAACATCATTCTTTTGTCCAGCAGGAAGATGTGACTTAAAGCTCGTCTTCGAAATTTGGTTAGAATTGGTTTTAACTTTTTAATATTTGAGAATTTCAGAACACAAGAATTTTCGGGTAAAATAAGTGGAATCTATGGAAGTGGGGGAATCAAATTGAATAAACCAGATTTACGGTATTGTGCTGTATTTCTTATAGCGCTTCTAATTATTGTACCGTTTATGGTAGCGGCAGATGTTGACCAGAATTCATATCAGAACATCACTGTCAACGATACTAAAATGATGCTCCAGAATGTATTTGTTTCAGGAGAGAATGTATTCCTTCTGGATGTGCGTACTCCTGCTGAATATGACTACTCTCATATTGAAGGAGCAAAATTAATACCATTAAGAAATGTGCCGTTACGCGATCCTGTTAATTTATCCGATAACCAGCTGTTGCCAAATCGAATGAAAGATTTGCCTGAAGACAAAAATACAAAAATAGTTGTTTATTGCTTGAGTGGAAGAAGAGGAGCTGATGCAAGCCAGATTATTGCAGATGCTGGTTACAAAGAAGTCTATAACATGCAAGACGGCATCGGAGCATGGGTAAATGCAAGCTATCCGGTAGTAGTCGACCCAAATTCCTGGGTAAGTAATTATCCTAATATAACGACAATGTAGGCAGTATCTTAGACTCTTATGTGATTCTGCAAAGAGAAGATAGACTTCTCGAAAAAACATACAACGAAATTTTTATGCATAAACATATTACGAAGCTTCAGATGTTTTTATAAAAACTTTTTTTATTTCTCTGGAAATCCTGAATGTTATGTGATATTCAAACTCTTGCTTTGTCTTTTAAAAAAGAATCAGCTGAATTTTGAGAGAACAATAAATTTACATATAATGTTATACTATTTATAATGATGACTGTTGCAGCCATTTTTATAATAAACTAATTTATAAAGAGTAAGCCTTTTACTCCTGAGTTTTGATCAACGGCTGTCAACTGTCAGTAAAATTAGTGTAATTTATTACTTCCTTATTTTGTTTAAAAGGATATGAAAGGGAAAATTGGATTAAATGGAGGAGTAGGATTGAATAAACAATGTTTGCCATTTTTTGCTGCAATTCTCATTGCGGTTCTCATAATTGCACCGGGTATTGCAGCAGCAGATTTTAAGGATCAACGCACTGATCCAGCTGGATTTCAGAATGTAACTGCCAATAAAGCTCATAAAATGATCGAAGAGGGAGATGCATTTATTCTGGATGTTCGTCTTCCTGTCGAATACGATTACGGACATATTGCGGGAGCAAAGTTAATACCATTAAGAGATGCTCCAAAAATAGATCCTGGAACATTACCTAAAGACAAGTTATTGGAGGCAAGGTTAAAAGAATTGCCACATAACAAATATAAAAAGATAATTGTTTATTGCATGCAAGGACATAGAAGCATCGATGCATGCAAAATTCTGGTAAAAGCCGGTTACAAAAATGTCTATAACTTGCATGATGATAAAAAGCAGACTGGCGGTATTAATGCATGGGTGAATGAAGGATATCCAATTGTTTTTGACCCTGCAAAATGGGCATCTGGTTATCCTCATAATCCATAAGGAAATGATACAAGCGCATATCTAGATTTATTAAATGATTTCCACAGGCGAGATGACCGATTTAACCTGTACTAAGTATACATCGGATCGGTTATTTCGCCACAAATACTAAGGAAAGTGATTTCGATAGGTAGCTTAGCTGTATCTAATTGGTTGTTTTTAGCAGCAAATTTTTCAATTGTCAGCTATTGACCAGATTTTTTCAGTTTTATATGGTGTTAGCCATCGGATATCTTTGAAAATTAATGTCAAGGATTTATGCTAACAACCGTCCTAAAATGTGAAGTTTATTTTTCAAGAGCACTTTGGAATCTGTCCTGATCCATCCTGAATATGCGCCACCCGTCTACAAGACTTCCACCAAGATATTCGTAGAAATCTCTGGCCGGATTCCAATCAAGTACAGCCCATTCCATCCTTCCGCAATTTCTTTCTTTTGAAAGTTTAACACAATGGAGAAACATTGCTTTTCCTATCCCCTTTCCTCGGAACTCGGGTTTTACGAAAATATCTTCGATATATAACCCCGGCTTTCCTACAAAGGTAGAAAAATTATGGAAAAAAACTGTAAAACCTGCAGGTACTCCATCCAATTCAGCAAAGAAAACTTCTGCAAAAGATTCTTCCCCGAACATGTACTTCATCAGGCTTTCTTCATTAGCTTTGACCAGATGTGAAAGATTCTCGAATTCAGCAAGACCTTTGACGAACTCGAGGATAAGAGAAACATCTTTTATTTCCGCAATACGG
>DCFT01000114.1 GCA_002319885.1 Bacteroidales bacterium UBA1797 | reverse complement strand
CGTTTTGCAGCATCATGAATAATTTCCGCATCCAGTTCATCAAAACTGATTTTCCTGAGTTCACTCGGCTCATTACTATCGGCCATGATCTTCAGGAGAGACCTTTTCAGTCCGGTAGCAGATACATATGTTTCGAGACAACCTTTTCTCCCACATCCGCAATCACGGTTTGATGGTCCGGGCCTGATTGCCGTATGTCCTATCTCCCCTGCAAATCCATCATGACCGTATACAAGTTTTCCATCTATAACAAAACCGCTGCCAAGACCTGTTCCAAGGGTAATAACCACAAAATTCTTCATCCCTTTGGCGCCTCCATAAACCATCTCTCCAACTGCAGCCGCATTTGCATCATTTGTCACAATCACAGGCAGGCTAGTATGCCGGTTGAATATCTCGGCAAGTGGAACTATCCCTTTCCAGGGCAGACCGGCGGCATACTCAATAGTGCCTTTATTGATATTACCCATTGGAGCGCCTATTCCGAAACCGATTACTTCGATACCATCTCCAATTTTCTGCCCTGTAACCTGTATTTTCTCATATAAAGCAGCAACAAAAACTTCAATCTCATCATAATGTGTGGTTTTCAGCCGGTCTTCACCAAGAATATTACCATCCCTGTCGACAAAGCCAAAAACTGTATTTGTACCTCCAACATCAATACCTACTGCTACCTGCTTTTTTGCCATGTTTTATAATTAATTACTTTACACTTGTAAATAAACTTAACAGAAAAGTGTCTGTCGTCCGGAGTTCCTGATATACCACGGGTTGCCATTTTAAGTATACCATATATCCTTCAGGCGGATTTATCCACCCAAGATATAACATTTTTGATTCATCTGTTAAATTAAATGCCAGTTTATTCTAATATATTCAACTTCAGGCACTCCAGACTTCAGAACACTTTAACTACTATTTAGCTACTCCGGTATATACTCATTTCCAACTTTCCGTGCCCTTGTTGGCTTATCCAGATCAATTCCAAGAGCGATCCCTGTTTCGACAAGAATATTCCAGCCGGCTGCAAGCTGAACATATTCAGCATATTGGCCGCCATCAGGAATAATTATTGTTGGGAATACAGTTTTTTTGGATGACACAGCAATGATATTCATCCCAACACCTTTTACCAGGCACTCATTAAACTTCTCTATTTCTGCAGGAAAGGGTTCAATCCAAATCAGAACTTCAGTTTTATCCATTACCTCTTCTATACCATGAACTGCAAAAGTTCCTTCCAGGAATGCTGATTTTTTTCTCGTGATCTCATTTGTCTTTAACGCCAGTTCTTCCGCAACACCATTATTTCTTCCGGCAAAGTATATCATACTTGCTTTGCTGATGATTTTAGTTATATCAGGTTCGATCTTTAATGTAAGAGCCTCTTCAGTTTCTGCGGCAAGCTTTTTAAGGCCTTCCATTTTTTCACCATTCACTATCCTGAGCAAGGAATCATAAAAAAGTCCCTGTTCAATCACCGACTTTGTAGCTGCAACTGCGTTTTCCTTGCCACAGATTAAGATCTGCGTATCGTCAGCAATTTCTTCAAGTTTGGTGGCCGGATTAGCAGTCAGACCAAAAACAGCATTGTGCTTCTGTTTTTTAAGTGCGGTTGTCAACCTGACGACTTCCTTTGTCTGGCCAGAGTTTGAAGCCGCAAAAACTGCATAGTCTGACAGATTATACTCTTCAGCCTGTGTACACCCTTCAGTAATAATAGGAATGGTTAACCCTTTTTTATGTGAAGCATATATTTCTCTTTTTGCAGGAAATATCCTGCTGCTGCCTTCTCCTGTCAGAAATAGTCCTTTGTGTTTCCTGACAGCGTCTGCAAACCTTGCTGCTACTTCCGGTTTAAATGCATTGATAATAGCCGGAGTTTCCATCATTTCCCTTACAAGGGCATACTTATTGTACCTTTCTTCTGATAGTTTCATAATTATTATTTTTTATTAATGAGAAATTCTGAAAGATCATTCTGAACCTGGTTTTCCTTCTGGAAACCACCTCCAAGATGCTGCCAATAAACTTCGGCATATTCGACACCTACCATTTTACCATAATTACGGTTTCCTTCAAGCACATAGCCGAAAAAATCACTCATCTTATGCATATGCTGCATAAGCTCTATCTGTGAAATATGATATTCAAGCATTTTTCTTTTTGTTTCGATAGCTGATTTTATGTCAACAAAAAAATGAGGGGGCACTATCTGTGAACCCAGCGGATCGGATAAGGTCAGCGGGGAAGTATGATACAGCAAAGGTGTGACTTCGAGTGGTTTTTCTTTTACGGGAACAGTATCAAGCGACGATATCATTGCAGCCGTTTCAACAATATTTGCCGTAGTACGATGATCGGAATGATAATCTGACGGAAGATGGGTGAATATGATCCCTGCCTCAACTTTTCGCATCAGGGATATTGCTTTCAGCCTCATCTCTTTTGTATCAAAAAGAAATCCATCGATCCCTCCAAGCATGTAGTACTCGGCATCGAGGACCGCGGCTGCTTTCCTGGCTTCTTCTATTCTGAGCTTTGCCGTCTCCTCCATGGTCATATTACAACCACCGAGATCGCCTGATGTCATTGTAGCTATAACGATCTTGTAACCCTTGTCTTTTAGTAATTTCAATACTCCTGCATTCCATGCCTCCGCATCGTCGGGGTGGGCATGAAAGGATAAAACGACTTTATTAAATTTTCTCGACATAACTGATTATTTAGTTTTTGCATAAATTTTCTCAAGTTGAATGAATTCCGGCAGCTCTCCCACGAGCGGTTTGATATAATCTATGAATTTTGGTGATACATAATTACCTTCGGCGTTAAATAAGTCTTTTGACATTGGCTTTGCAGAAACAGCAACCTCTTTTAACGCAACTTTTCCATATTCAACTGTATAAGGGTTATCTGAAATTCTGTTAATGGCTATCATAAATCCCGATTCACCTTTTTCAGCCAGCTTAACAGCTTCTACCCCGCAGCGATACGCTTCATCAAGGTCAACCACTGAGGATCTTACAAAGTCGCACATGATCAACGATTCCGTAATCTGAAACTCACCTCTGTATCCAAACTCTGTGGCTATCATCTGGTGAAGTCTGAGAGCAACACTCGAACCTCCCATTGCTCCGAACTCGGTATTATTAAACTTATCCTTTACTGTCGCAGAACTAACAGGTGTTCCATCTTCATATTTCAATCCTTCTCCGCAAACAATTGACACCCACCCATACTTTTTAATGCAGGAGTCTGTTTCTTTCAAAAACTTGTCGCGTTCAAAATGAAACTCGGGAGCATAAATAAGATGAGGAGCATCGTCTTCATTCTTTTTTGCCAGGGCAGCTGCAGCTGCAAGCCAGCCCGCGTCTCTGCCAATTGTCTGGTAAATAACGAACTTATCAACTTTCTGCATATCACGAGCCAGCATCCCGGCCTGCTTCACATTCAGGATATTTGATCTGGCTGCCGATGCAAAACCCGGAGTATGATCAGTTCCGAAAAGATCATTGTCGACCGTTTTTGGAATACCAATACCTGTGAGGTCGTATTTTTCATTCCTGCAATAGGTTTCAACACGATGGATTGTGTCCATGGTGTCGTTACCTCCTATCAGAAAAAAATACCTTATATCGTATTTCTTAAGAACATCGAGGATAAGCGGAAGATCCTTATCCTGGACTTTATGACGCGACGAGCCCAATGCCGATGAAGGAGTATGCCGTAATCCCTCAATGATCTTACGTGGTTGCCGGCCAAGATCGAACAACCATTCCTGCATGAAACCTTCAATACCGAAGTGCATACCGTAAATCTCCTTTATGTAAGAAGAGGCTAAAGCGGTTTCTATAACTCCGGCAAGACTGGAATTGATTACCGATGTTGGACCGCCTGACTGGCCGATAAGTGCATTACCTTTAATCATATTATTTTGTTTTTGTTTGTAAATACTATTTTCTTTCCTCGCTCCGCAACTCAACTGACTATTGCTTTTTCTTCTTTTTTTTGCCCACCTTCAGGGGTCCCGATAGCTATCGGGAGGGAAGCCAGTTGTTAAACAAATTTAAGCAAGCCAAAATGCTCCGGTTGATGGTAATCAGGTTTTTCAGTACCAACAGGATTCCAGGTAACGTAATGAGGCATCGTAAGCTTATCACCGCATTTATAAAAATTTGCCCTGAAAATTTTACCTTTCAGATCTTTTACCTGATGCTGAAAAAATACATCGAACGGTATTGCTATTGTTATTGACCATGCATACTCACCCTGTTTCTCTTTAACAGGTTCCGTTCCGGCAGTTGTCAGTCTTCTGATTTTTGAAATAATCTCAGGTTTTACTCTTTTACTGCTTGCCCTGTCTTTTCCTATTCCCAGCAGGCAGGTGCCGATAGCATTAAACTCCATATTATAATAGACTCCGTCATCTTCGGGAGAAACAAAAAACTCAACGCACGAATCCTCACAAACCATCTGGTTTGTTTCTGTCTTTTCAGCCTTGAAGTAACTCTCAGTAATATAATATTTCAGAAAAATTTCATTGTCACTATAAGCAATTGATAATGCTACGTCAGGTTTATAATTATATCCTTTCCAGTTTATGGTATCGATCAGGAGCCGTCCCTTTTGTTCATCCATTTTGATTGATATCTCTTCAAGGGAAGGATACTCAGATTTAAGGTCTATTTTTTGTACTTCTGCGATTTTCATTTCCTGATAGCGTTTTACTTCGGAACTTAAAGAACCAAAATTAATATAAAAATTCATTCATTCCTAAAATATCCCTGTTGTTTAAATCATTTCAGCCAAAAGCAACAGTTCCCAAAGCGACGATATTTGTTTATCCGATGTCAACACCTGCAACAATATCTTTTATATTATATTATTATTTATAGTTTCCGGAGCTAGATTTGTTATTTGTATTGCCGGTCTGTTTATAATTTGCACGCAGTTTGGGATCCTTAAAGTTTTTTACTCCGATATCCCATGTTTGTACCAATTCAAATCCTGGCCTCAGCTCAATTTCCGATGGATAATAAGAAACCGGTTCCGGCTGGCGGTGAATTGTAAAATCACCGGTAGTCCATTTCCTGTCGCCATTCAGATCATAAATTACACGCGCTCTGTAGGTACCAGGATCAAGGAGAGTAAAGACAACTTTCCCGTCTTGAGTCATATACTTTTCTGAAATTAATTTTTCTGATTTATCAAGCAGTTGAATAATTCTGCCTCCTTCATAATTTTTAACATCAAAAGTTAATTTATCAAATAGTTCAGGATCTTTAATTGAAAAATTAATCCCTATTGAGTCGGAGTACTCTTTATAAATATTGCTGAATGAAGCCGAATCTGCAACAAACAGGTATTTCATTTTCTCAGCCAGTTTAGTTTTCAGGTAGAGTTTACATGAATTCATGCTGTCTCTGACTATCTGAAATGGAATTTTTTGTCTTGTTGAATCGCCTAATTCATACAGCCTGATCCGTGATGTATCAGGCCAGGCGAACGGGGTCTTGGATACCAGAAAAATATTCTGACCCGGTTTTAAGGAGCCTGAAAGGTTGGTATCAAAAGTAAAGGCTTTCCTTTTAATCTTTGCTTTCCTGCCTGGTACCGGTGCCAGGTATCGCATCACTATGGTGTCTTGTTTATATACGATATTGCCCAGAGTGTCGGTAAAAGGATATTTCAATAGCGTATTAATCCGTGGCTGTGAATAAATAGTACTATCAGTCAGCCAAACCCTTAAAGTATCTCTGTTCCGGGTGTGTTCTGTAAAAAACGCCTTTCTGTCAACATCCGGAATAGAAAATTCAACGTTCATTGTATCGGGAGGCAAAGACAGAGTATAGACCATCTCGTACCTTGATTCTCTTTGCGAACCTGTAAGATAATGTGTTTTCCTGTCTGCCAGAAACTGGTAGAGCTGGAATTCTCCGGTTAAATTCACTGTCTTGGTGCTATCCGCTACACCTTTTTTTTCACTCGAAGAGCTTTTTGTCCCCGAATTATATTTGCCTGTCTCCTTTTTTACCGGTTTCTTTAATTTTGCCGCTGTGGTCTGTAAAATTGTTGTATCCTTTACAATATGAACAGGCGGGATAAAATTCTTCTCTGTAGTGATTACCACAGTAGAATCGAGGAATGCAAACGCTTCATCTATAGAATTATAATTTTTGCTGTTGTCTTCATCCTTTAATCCATATAACCTGTAGGTTCCGGGATGAACATTATCGATTCTGAAATATCCCGTCTTGTCCAGTACTGATATATATTCAGGAAGGTGCTTAATGACAGCCGAGTCGGCAAGTTCACTATACAGAATTGCATCTGTTTTCTCGGGTACTTCAAGATTATTGGCATTATAAATATTACCTGTAACAGAAAGAGAGTCCAGTACCGGTCCGGTTGACAAAACAAACTGAAAATTCTGAAGGACATTCCCCTCATTCAGATCCTTTATTGCGTCCTGAAAATATAAAGTATAAGTTGTACTGTCTTTTAGTTTATCCTGGAATTCAACCTCAACAGACTTACCTTTTATGAAAACTCTTGGTTTTTTTTTAACCGGCGGAGAAACCATGAACTTTTCATTGATATTATCAAGAACAACATATTCATCAAAATCAATTTCGATTTTATTACCATTAAAATTCTTTGACCTGTTCACCGGCACACTTTTTACAACAACAGGAGGTGTCCTGTCTTTCTGACCACCGGAAGGAGTATTGATTTTAGCACAGCTATTAATAATAAATATAAGAGCAGCAAAACCGATCAGACATATTACCATCCTTTTGCACATAAATTCCCCGGGTTGTTTATGAATTACAAACTTACATCATTTTTTAAAGATTTATTTCGATATTGCGTTAAAACCCTTTCGGTAATCAGGAGTTTTGGTTTTGATCAATAATAATAATTTCTAACTTTGACGATAACGAAAATCATTAATTATGCATTTACTTGTTATTCCATGGAATGTCAACCCTGAAATATTCCGGATTGGCCATATTGCTGTGAGATGGTATGGATTATTGTTCGCCTCTTCTTTTTTATTGGGATATTTTATCATGAACAAAATTTTCAAAAACGAAAATATTGCCGAAGAGGTACTGGAAAGGCTGACGATCTATATGGCCGTTGGTGTAATTATAGGAGCACGTCTCGGACACTGTCTCTTTTATGAACCGGGCTATTATTTTAGTCATCCCCTTGAGATCCTGAAAGTCTGGCATGGAGGCCTTGCAAGTCATGGCGCCGCTATAGGCATACTTATTGCCATCTGGCTTTTCTCAAGAAAAGAAAAAAAAGATTATCTGTGGGTTCTCGACCGCATAGCAATCGTAGTCGCACTGTCGGGGTTTTTAATCAGAATGGGAAACCTCATGAATTCTGAAATCTATGGGATAGAGACAACTGTACCATGGGGCTTTGTTTTTTTAAGAAACCATGAGATAGCGCCGAAACATCCTACCCAGATATATGAAGGATTAGCCTATCTTGCTATTTTTGTACTGCTTTACAGATTGTATTGGTCAAAAAAAGGCGAACATTACCAGGGTATGCTGATAAGTTTATTGTGCATACTGGTTTTTACGGCCCGTTTCTTTATAGAATTCCTGAAAGAAGATCAGGTTGCCTTTGAAGCAACAATGAAACTCAATATGGGACAGTGGCTGAGTATCCCCTTTGTTATTTTGGGAATAGTGGGATTGTACTGGAGCATCAAAAGAAAAAAGAAGGCCGTTATAAAACGGTAGACTCACAAAACGGGCAGAAATATTGCGTCATGTTACATGTAGGAACGTTGCGTTATTAAATTCATGAATTGTTGTGTCATTATATTTGTAGGAACGTAGCATGCTACGTTCCTACGGGGTATATACAACGTTCCTACACAAATGCATGGAACATTCCTACATGAATGCATGAAACATTCCTGGCCGACCGTTATGTTAGTACCCGACCATTACATTCCTACCTGTCTTTAACGATACCAAAAAACAATACATCCAGAATAGCATTCAACCTGTTCTCTATATTCAGCTCTTTCTTTTTCCAGAATAGAGGGACTTCAAGTCCTTTGAGTGTTGTTTGAATTGCCATCGCAGTGTATTCGCTGTTAACGACATTAAAGACATTTTTCCTGGCTCCGTCATATAATATCAGACGAAGGATTGCAAGCTCCTCCCTGTCATATTTTTCACGTATCGTTTCTATAAAATCGAAATGATCAAGATTCTTATCGAAGATCGCATTATAATAGTTTGAAAGTTTTTCGAATGATTTCATTCGTACAAAAACATAGTTTTTCATTTTCCCAATAGGCGATTCAACTGCCTTGATTGTTGTAGTCAGCTCATTTCTAAGGATATTAGCCTCATGGAAAACAACAGCTTCAAAGATATCCTCTTTGCTGTCAAAATAATAATAAATGGAACTTTTACCAATATTCAGGGCTTTTGCTATTTCATCCATTGTGGTTTTTTTAAACCCGTAATGGCTGAAAATCTCTCCTGCCGACCCGATAACCTTCTTTCTAAATTCCTCTTTGTTAATCATATATTGCCATTTTATGAATTTTCATGTGTTATTTACAAAGATAATACAATCTAAAAAATATCAATTTCTTCGAAAATATTGGTCGAAAATTCGAAATCGCTTCCTCAGATGACCGGCCCCCTTCCGCACACAAGTGTAAGTATTCTTGCCTCCACAATTTGTTCCCCCCTGCCTACACTACCGGCAGGCAGGTTTCAGGGGGATTTTTAGAAATACCTGATATTGAGTTAATATTTTAATATTTTGTATTTTTGATGTTTTATTCGTTCGAATAGGGGAAGAACAAAAAAAATGAAAATTGGCGATCAATATTATCAGAGTATATGGATTGATGAAAATGATCCTTTCGTCGTTAAGGTCATTGATCAGCAGAAGCTTCCATTCTTCTTTGAAATAAAAGATCTCCGGTCGGTTGACGATGTTTTTAATGCAATTGAAGACATGACGGTGAGAGGGGCTCCGCTGATAGGTGCTGCCGGTGCTTTTGGCATGTATCTCTCCACTCTTGAGATGAATTCTCTTTCAAATATAAGAGAACATCTTTCAAATGCTGCCCGGTACCTTATCTCCTGCAGGCCTACAGCCGTAAACCTTTCATGGGCTGTTAATTATGTTATGGGAAAACTAAAAAATGCGGAGCATACTGCATCCCTGACAAAAATTGCTCACGATGCTGCAATTGAGATTTGTGAAATGGAAAAAGAAAATTGCCGCCAGATCGGGATCCATGGATTAAAACTGATTGAATCCATCAGTAAGAAAAAAAAAGGGAAACCTGTGAATATTCTTACTCATTGTAATGCAGGATGGCTTGCATGTATTGATTACGGAACAGTTACCGCACCTATTTACCTTGCTCATGAGAAAGGCGTTCCGGTACATGTATGGGTAGATGAAACCCGGCCAAGAAACCAGGGAGCAAAATTAACTGCATATGAACTCGGGCAGAATGGTGTTCCATATACATTAATTCCTGATAACTCAGGGGGCCATCTGATGCAACAAAAACAGGTTGACATTGTTATAGTCGGCAGCGACCGGACAACAAGGAAAGGGGATGTCGCAAATAAAACCGGAACCTATCTTAAGGCTCTTGCCGCATTTGATAATAAAATCCCTTTTTATTGTGCATTACCATCATCTTCAATTGATTTCAGTATCAGTGACGGGGTGAAAGAGATTATCATAGAAGAGCGCAACCCCGATGAAGTAACAAACGTAACGGGGTTCGCGGAAGGAAAAATTCAGTCGGTCCGCATCTGTCCGGATGATACTGTTGCAGTTAATTACGGTTTTGACGTCACGCCTGCCCGCCTTATAACCGGACTGATTACCGAGAGAGGAATTTGCAGGGCAACAGAAAAGGATATTAAAGAGATGTTTTCAAATTAATTTAATTAGTATGGAAGGGGTTGTTAAATTTAATTGTCATTGGAATCAATCGGGGCCCGTTATTTCCGATGAACAGTATGAGATAATTAATTACTGGAGGGAAGTTCTGTACAATATGGATCTTATTGGGGCCTATGAGAACGGAGTGGGATTTGGGAATATAAGCATGAGGATCAAAGGGGGTCATCAATTTGTGATCACAGGTTCTGCAACAGGTGAAATTCCGGAACTTGAGCCGGGACATTATGTAAGGGTCAATTCATTTAATATTGAGGATAATGCCGTTCAGTGTGTTGGACCATTAAAAGCATCATCGGAATCACTGACACATGCAGCGATTTATTCAGCTGATCCCGGTTCGAATGCTGTTGTTCATGTACACAGCATAGAACTATGGAATGAGCTTATATATAAAGTCCCGACAACGAATCCTTCGATGGATTACGGAACCTCAGGTCTTGCTAAGGATATTCTTCAGCTCTTCAAAGAGTCGGATGTCTTTGAGAAAAGGATAATCGTTATGGCAGGCGACAGAGCGGGGATTCTTACATTTGGTCACGATATGGATGAAGCGGTGAATGTATTGATGGAATATCTCAAGAAAGAGAGTTAATTATTTTTCTTTTTATATAGGCTTGCATAATTACATTCAAATAACTAATATTGCAATCCGTTTTTATTGGGCCCATCCTCCTTCGCCGCTCCGTCGCTGAAGCTCTTAAGCATAAATGACAAGGCTACGGAGGACGCGATTCTTAAGTGAATCCACGGGTCCTAAATACTGGGCCCATAGCTCAGCTGGTTAGTAGCACCTGACTCATAATCAGGGGGTCGCTGGTTCGAGCCCAGCTGGGCCCACAATGAAAATCAGACACTTACAAAAAGTGTCTTTTTTTTTACGCCAGGTTTACGCCAGGTTTTGCACGAAAGTGATGTGTTTTGTAATTATTTGACAGGATTTATCTGTCTCACTCGCCTGAGATGGATCTTTTATTCAGCTTCCACGAGTACAGAATTAGACAAGGAAGGAATAATAAATCATAAAACTTTAATTCTAATTAACATTTCTTTTGCCCTATTATAGCTTACTGCATATGTTTCAAATGGATTAGAAATTACCTTTTCATAATATTCCTTGGCTACGAGATTATTCCCTTGAACCAGGTTGATGTAAGCATAAATTTCATAAGCGAAATTCCTGTTTTTGGAATCAAGCTTTTCTTGTTTCATAATCGATGACAAAATTTCAGCTGATGCATCGATTCGTTTATCTTTAAAATGAGTAATTGTATACCCCCCAGGTAAACTAAACCAGTATTCCCACATTCCTCCATTTGCATGTTGATTCCATGCGTTTCTTATAAGTTGCAGAGAAACGTTAATCAAAGTAAGGTTGTTTGCACTTGAGGTATCATTCAGGGATATTAAATGTGCTAAAGTGTTGTTTAATCCCTTCTTATCGATTTCGGCCATTATCGACTCTTTTTTGTATCCAGGATCACTCTGTACAAAAGTTTCATATGAAAAACAGGGAGGAAAATGTTCTTCTATATTCTCCAAACGATATCCTTTTTTCAGTTCTTTCTTTAAATCAATGACATAAACATTATTGAAGTTGTGAAATAAGTAAACATAAATGATTCCCCGCTTTAAATCATAAATATTGGAATATATTGTACTTAAGTTCCCCTCCTGGTGGGTTGCATCAAGAATCGCTTTAAAAAAAGGAACTGAAAGTTTTGTTGCTTTAGAAAGCATCTCATTTGCTATGTCATACCGCCTGCAAGAATAATTGCCTGTGGCTACATTACATATATTAAAGTTAGTATTGATTTGATAATTCCCCGTTTTTATAACTTGAGCTCCTACATTGATGACTACAGAATTACCTTCTGCATCCGCGAGCAATGCCTGAGAACTAAAGGAGTAATCATGGGTGCTTAAAAAATCAAGAGCCTCTTTTACATTTTTACATTTACCAAGTATCTCAAAAAATAAGTCGCCTTTATATGGATTCTTTAAATGGTATTTTGATGGGTCAATATCATTTTGAGCAGTGAAATCGAAAAACAAACCGTATTCATTCATGGCTGCCTGTATCTGAAGATCTGGAAGTCCAAAACATACTGATCCATATCTTGTAGCTGTTCGAGGGTTAAACCATATCTTTGAAAATGATGTATAGTCATCCTCATTTGCCGCAGCAAATACCTTTCCTTTTAATGAACACGAAACAATAGTGCAAGCGGAAATATTATTGACAATGAATAGATAAATTACAAAAGCTGAAACGAGTGCTTTTTTCATGTACTTTTGATTAAAGTTGTTTAATATTTAACTTAAAATATAAACGCTCAATTCTCAAAACAGTTACAAGAATATTTTTAAAATCTTCAATATCTCCTCACTAAAATAGTGAAATTGTCTTGTATCTCTCTGCCTGTTAAGCATAATGGCCTGGTGTTTTACTTTAGTTGGAGTTGCAGTTGAATGATTTTTGCAAATCCAGGTAGGTGTGCTGGCGACTGCAGACAAAACCTTGCAAAAAACCTGAATTAGAAGAGTTTATTTAAACTGATATTCGTTAATCCCTTTCTTAATTAACCCTTCCTTTTTCATCCTCTGCACCTCCCGAATTATGTACCCTCCTTTTAGATTTACTCTGATTGCCAAACCTGTAATTAAATGAAATTCCAAGATTTCTTGTACCCGAATTCCGGGTAATGTAAGCCGACTGGCCTGACAATCCTAGTATTGTTTGATGCATAATCATCGAATTAAAAATGTCATCAACTTTTATCCTTAAAGATCCCCTCTCTTTGAGTATTTTTTTTTGCAGGGCACCGCCAATTTTCCAAATTGATTCTGAAAGACTCTGACCCCCAACACCTCCGCTATTGTAAAAACCGTCAAATTCAGCACTCCATCCATTCCCTAAATTAAATTGATTATTTATCTCAATTTCTCCGGTCATCTTTTCATTGTTAATAGTTTGTCCAAAAGCAATACCCTTGTTTATAGCGTAATACAGGATCCCATTTACCTGCAAATCCCAGTTTTTAGTTGGGCTTAAAGAAAGAGAGGGAACTATATTGTAAGAGTAATTAATTCCAAAATTTCCGGGTTTATTAATCAGAATATCACCAGTTGATTGCGTTAGTGATGTGATATCATGATCGACATAATTAAAACCAAGAATAACCTCGAATATTTGCTTGTATGAATACTTTAGTGAAACATTATTGGAGAAATTCGCGTTAAGGCCCGGATTACCCTGCGAAAATGTGTATTTATCGACCATAATCAATGAAGGGTTTAACTGCTGATAATTAGGACGTTTGATTCGGGTATTATAATTAAGAACTATGATATTATTCCCTTTGGAATCTAATTTATAGGACAGGTATAAAGTCGGGAACAGGTGCGTATAATCTTTGTGAAAGGTTGAATCCGGATGCATAACATTGTATAAAAGATGACCATAGGAATTAGTATTTTCGATTCTGAGCCCTGATTGAATTGCCCATCGTTTCCATTCCCTGGTAAAATTCACATAAGCCGCATTTATATTTTCCTTATAGACAAAGTGATTTGAATTCTGATAGTTTTGCTGAAAATCGGTTCCGGTAAGATCAAACGATGATGTATTATTGTCAGTAATAACGTAGCTGCTTTTAAATCCCATATCAAAGCGCATTTTGTCATTGAATGGATGGGTGTAATCAGTCTTGACTGAATATATATTTATCTGGGATGGCAAATCGTATTTTATTGTATTGGAGTTGTTCAGAATGCTGTCAGGATACAAATTCCGATTTGTTAATATCTGATTCCCATATGAAGAATAAGTAATGTAATCCAAATCTGAAGTAAGAATTGACCCTGTACTGTCAAACTTATGCGTAAAATTGAGATTTATCCCTCCACTTTCCCACTTGTAATTGCCTGATGAAAACCCGCCAGAGAAATTCTCCAGTTTCGTGCTATCATCATATTGTCTTCCTGAAAAGTTTTGCCGATCGTATTTTGGTCGTGCATTTCCAGTAAGTAATATGCCAATAGTTGTTTTTTGAGTTGAATAGAAATCAATACCCGTCCTTAAAAAATATCCATTTGCGATATAGTTGTAATTGATGTTCTTATTTATAGTCGAGTGTATAAAATTATCAGCGTTGTACAAATTCCGAAGAGAGGTTTCGTACTTAAAATTATGGTCCCTGTTATAACTTAAATTACTGAAAATGTTAAATTTCCCGATGCGATAATTGAGATTAAGCGCATCGCTGCCTCCAGAGTATTTCCCCTGATTATAGCCAAGATTGACATTTCCGTTAAACCCTTTTTGTGTATTCTTTTTTAAGACAATATTTATTATTGAGCTACTTGCTGCATCATATCTGGCGGGAGGATTATTTATCAATTCCAATCTGGAAACGAGTCCTGCAGGGAGCGACTTTAAATAAGCAGTAAGATCACTTACCGATAAATAAGTTGATTTATCATCAATTAATACCAAGACGTTTCCTTTCCCATTTAATTTAATATCTCCATCTGAATCCAGCATTATTCCCGGACTTTTCCCAAGTACTTCCAGAATATCAGAACCAGCGGTGTTCATTGCATCGACATTTACGATTGTCCTGTCAATCTTATGCTGGACAAAGGGCTTCCGGGCCGAAACAGTTACTTCGCTTAGATGTACGTCCTTGGAAACCAAAACAATAAGAGGGAGAACTATAGAATTATGGTGGCTGTCAATTGAAAAAGGGATGGATATATAATTGTTATAACCGATAAATCTGCATACTAAAAGATATGTATCATATGAGATATTATTAATTATAAATTCCCCGTTTTCACCAGATACAACCATTTTGACAACTGAAGAATCCTTCTGGCGCATTAGCCCGATATTTACTTCTGAGAGGGCGTTGCCTAGTCCGTCGCTTACAGATCCACTTATCTTACTCTGACCAATCTGTGCAGTGGAAATTGTAAAGTGAAATAACATTATACATAAATAAAGAGGAAGCAGCCGTTTCATATAATAGTTTTTAATGAAATGATCCGCAAATGTTTGAATATTCGTCAGACTAAAATAAATTAATTGTTACACAGAGGAAAATCTATGTCAGAAGGACATATTTACATGTTAAATGATTTGATCAGCGTTTTCAGACTATCGGACATAACCTCTATGAAATTCATCAGTTAATTTTTACTATTAGCTAATATTTATAGAATTTTGTAAATATGGAAAGAGTACTAAAATTGATCAAAAACAGGATTTTTCTACATATACTATTTTGCCTTACTGTATTTTGTTGTATCAGATACATAAATACTCTGGGATTTAGTATTACCGGGTTGCCCAGAAACAACAGTGCACTGAACCAGTATTTTGGATACACCTGCATATTGATAAGTATCTATTTGGGAAGATGGGTCAGTAAGAATTATTGGTTTAAAGATACACCTCAAAGAAAATTCTATTTATTTTCATTGCTTTTCCCGGTAATAATTGTTGTCGGTTGGTGGACTCTTATAAAACTATTTTTTGCACCCAATGCAGGTTTTATGGAACTGACAATTGCTTCCGGTCCATTCTTCATCATTGCTTTTTTTGGTGGCATACTGATTAAACTAGTCAGAACCTCAATTTCCAGAGAGATACGGAATGCAAAATCAGCTGCCGAACAAAGCAAGAGTGAGTTAAGTATTTTACAATCACAACTTAGTCCACATTTTCTATTCAATACACTCAATAATTTGTACGGTATTTCACTAACTCAACATGAAAAGATTCCTTCATTACTGCTAAAATTATCCGAACTGTTACGTTATTCGGTATATGGCGCAAAAGAGATGTTCGTCCCCTTGAAAGATGAGATAGATTATATAAATAACTATATTCAATTCGAGAAAATCCGGATAGGGGAAAGACTTGTATTAAATAATGCAATTGTTGAAAATGTAGATGCCGGCATTAGAATCGCACCAATGTTACTGATTATTTTTATTGAAAATGCTTTTAAACACGCAAAAGACACGACTGAGTTACAAATGTTCATTGATTTAACATTGAAAATTAAGGATGATTCAATCTTCTTCACATCAAAAAATTCCTATAGTTCAAATAAATCAGAAAACAGTATCACTTATAAAAACAGTGGGTTTGGGCTTAACAGTGTTACAAAACGACTTCAGCTACTTTATACTGAGGAATACGATCTGAAAATTGAAAACACTGATTTGTTTTTTTATGTAGAGTTGAAATTAAAGATTAAGTAAAATGAAAATATACAATTGCCTTATAGTTGATGATGAGCCGATAGCGAGGGAGCTAATTCAAACATATTGCAGCCATTTTTCTAATTTAAAGGTTGTTGCATCATGTGGTAATGCTATAGAAGCGAAATCAATATTTAATGAAAATAAGGTTGATATACTTTTTCTCGATATCAATATGCCGGTACTTGATGGTATCTCTTTCCTGAAAACACTCAGGAAACAGCCACAGGTAATTTTCACAACTGCTTACAAAGAATTCGCCACTGATGCATTCGATCTTGCTGCATGTGATTATTTATTAAAACCATTCTCCCTGGAACGGTTTATAATTGCAGTTGATAAGGCTTTGGAAAAGCTTAACCTCCTGCCAGTCAAAATACATGAAAATCAGGATACTGAAACAGATTCGTATATCTTTATTAAAACAGGAGGTAAAATCTATAAGATCCTGCACGACGATTTGCTATTTGCCGAAGCAAATGGGAATTATACAAAAATCATAACGACTAAAAATACAGTCC
>DCFT01000152.1:2357-2928 GCA_002319885.1 Bacteroidales bacterium UBA1797 | reverse complement strand
GTTATTTGCAGACAGGACGGAAAAAGATCTTTTTTCCCAACACACGAATGCACTGGCCATTCTGACCGGCCTGATGAACGGCAAAGGCGCTGCTTTGGCCGGAGAACGAATTCTTTCCGATACCTCCCTGGCACCTGCTTCCATTTACTTTAAATTTTACCTGCATATGTCTCTGGTAAAAGCGGGACTTGGAAATCATTATCTTGACTGGCTGGGTTTATGGAGGAAAAATATGGATATGGGTTTGACTACATGGGCAGAGATTTCGGATATCAATAATGCACGCTCGGATTGCCATGCCTGGGGAGCGAGTCCGAATATTGAATTCTTCAGGACCATGCTGGGAATAGAAAGTGATGCCCCCGGTTTTACCAAAGTAAAAATCGAACCGCGGCTCGGTGCTTTAAAGAATATTAAAGGAGAAATTCCACACCCCGGTGGAAAAATCCGGGTGAACTATGCATGGGAAAGCGGTAAATGGGATATGCAAATTGAATTGCCAAAACATATTACGGGTACTTTCATCTGGAAAGGCAGATCTTATTCTTTGATGGAAGGTCCGAATCATTTT
>DCFT01000152.1:0-1983 GCA_002319885.1 Bacteroidales bacterium UBA1797 | reverse complement strand
AAATAGGCGAAGGCCCTGTGCAGGAAATTAACTATGATAATCCAACCAGCCTTATTAGGATGAGCAGGTTGGTTTTATCAAATCAATCCGGACCAGGACCTTCAATTCGTGAATGTTTATGGGAAAACCGGCACATATCGGCCATCCCGTAAATTCGAAATAAAGTTACTGCCTGATTTATTACCGGACATCACGAATTGATTAAATTTTGATTAAAATTCATCTGACTTTCATAATAGACCTAATATACCGGTAGTTTCAATTTTGAATTTGAAGAGCTGTATGATTAGATATATTTAACCGGGCTGCCGGCTGTATATATTAGATCTATCGTGTAATTTTAATTTTCACATCCAGGGTAAGTCTGAAAATGAACAAGATTAAAATACTTTTAGTTGAAGATGAAAAAAAGATTGCTGAATCACTGTCGCAGGGATTAACAGAACAGCAATACCAGGTGGACATTGCTTACGACGGCCTGACAGGCAGGGATTTATTCAACAATGACTTATATGACATCGCCATTCTGGATATCAATCTGCCCGCACTGAACGGGTATGAACTATGCAGGCATATCCGTAGCATTAATGAGAAGATATTGATCATTATGCTGACTGCGATGAGCGCCATGGATGATAAATTGAGAGGATTCAATATAGGGGCAGACGACTATCTGGTCAAACCCTTTGATTTTAAAGAATTACTTGCGCGAATCGGGGCATTACTTAAAAGACTGCAAAAACAGGAACATGGGGGCAGTGTGTTAAAAGTGGCTGATTTAATTATGAACCTGGAAACCCGGCAGGTAATAAGAGGCAGCGAGAATATTCCATTAACGGTAAAAGAGTTTCAGTTGTTGGAATATTTCATACGTAATAAAAACAGGGTGTTATCCAGGTCAGATATCGCTGTGGATGTATGGAATATTGACTTTGACACAAAAACAAATGTGATCGATGTGTATGTTAATTTTCTCCGTAAGAAAGTTGATAAAAAATACCCCAGTAAACTCATTCATACTTATGTTGGAATGGGATATGTATTGAAGGAAAACGCCTGACGTGAAGATTCAGCACAAAATAATGCTCCTTTTTACGCTCCTCGTTACGGCCATCATTGCGCTGCTGGCCCTCTCGGTATATTACTTTTCATTTTTAGAAAGAGAAATAGTTTTTAATAAACGCCTGAAAAGCCGGGCGAATTATAGTGCGGAAATTTATTCCCTTTTTGGAGATAGCAGCAATGCCGTTCTTTCGCGCATAAATTCAAATGCTTCCAATGGTCTGCTGCTGAACAAAAGCATAGCCATATATTCAACAAAAGGGAATACACTGTACCAGTTCGATAGTACCGAAACGCAACTTTTGCCCATAGATAAAGAAATATTGGGAAAAACAGCAGATAGGGGGGAAGCATATTTCAAGATTGGCAACCGGGATGCCATTGCATTGATGCACAGGGAGAATGACAGGAGTTATATTGTTGTAGTCGCTGCTTATGACGAAGACGGGCTGTTTCGCCTGGATGAACTGCTGAATATCTTATTAATCAGCTTGTTTGTATCAATTCTTATTACCGGAGTGGCTGGTTATATTTTTTCGCGCAAACTCCTGAGGCCGCTATCCCGGATTATTTATGAAGTGAACCATATTTCGTCATACAATTTATCGCATCGGATAGAGGCCGGAAGCGGGAAGGACGAACTGAATCAGCTGGCAAATACATTTAATGAATTGCTGGAGCGGCTCCAAAAATCCTTTGATATACAAAGGAGCTTTATTTCAAATGCTTCACATGAATTGTCCACTCCCTTAACTTCCATTTCAAGCCAGCTCGAAGTAACACTTCATAAGGAAAGGAGCATAGCTGAATATCAAAAGGTGCTCCTGTCCATAAATGAAGACGTGTTGCAGATGATTCAGCTTACAAAAAGTCTTCTTGAAATTGCAAAAGCAGATTCTCAGGGTAATTTCGAATTGTCCA
>DCFT01000047.1 GCA_002319885.1 Bacteroidales bacterium UBA1797 | reverse complement strand
GGACCAGCTGGGGTTCAAACTCACTATTGCGATCACGCGGCATATTTAAGACCATATCACCCAGCGACTCGGTCTTGACCTTTTTCTTGTAAGATCCGTTGCGGCTGTTGCCGGTGTTGTGGCCTTCTTTGCTATGTTTCTCATAGCCAAGATGTTCCTCCAGCTCGCCTCTGAGCATCTCTTCAACGCCTTCTTTGAAAAGACTGTTGAAAAAGGAATGGAACTCTACTTTGTTTTTGAATTGTTTGAAGAAATCCTTGGGGATGGGTAGTTTTTTCTCTTCCATAAAATTGTATTTCAAGTTAATAAATAATGGCAAATCTGCCATCGCCCCGGGCAGGCTCAGATCAGCTTCGATAACCGGGCTTCTCTTCGCTTGCCTGGGCTTTAACTCTACATACAATTACATAACTTCATTTACACAAAGTGTTTTAGACTCCCGAATTTTCGTTATAACTGTATCGAACGAAAGTCATCCATGACAATCCTTACACACTAAGGCACTAAGTCTACCTCAGTTCCTGCACTAGGTCGAAAGGTTGGCTTATTATATCGAATCCCAAAAGGTTATATAATTCTTCTCAATCCATGTTTTTATGGCTGCATGTGTTCTTGGCGGATCTGGCACTTTTGTATGAATAACCTTTTCCAATTTTTGGCAACTGGCTATCAAAGCATCTTCTTTCCAAGCCCATTGTCGTGCGCAATAATTTATAAACCAAAGAACCTCATACCCTTCTGTGCGATTTAATTCTGAATGTTC
This sequence comes from Bacteroidales bacterium UBA1797, assembly GCA_002319885.1. GTDB lineage: Bacteria > Bacteroidota > Bacteroidia > Bacteroidales > VadinHA17 > LD21. The sequence goes on along the minus strand of DCFT01000047.1, from coordinate 4,925 downwards.
TTGATATTTTTTAAACTGCGGATCATCGAAATCCGCTCCTGCAGTCCATTTATAGTTCTTATAAACCATGTCAGATTTTTTGTAGTGCATATATATTGAATATTAATGATTGTTAGCTTTTAACAGGCGTTTTTGGAGGCACGTTAATGCCATTTAACCCAGCATCTGCTTTTTTCCCTTCTTCTAGTAAAATTGCCTCTGACTTTTGACCAAGTGTTGTAGCCAGTTTTGCAAATCCCGGAATTTTGGCGAGTTTGGTTACGGCATTTGTAAGTTTTACACTTTTATCCAAAGCATCCATTAACGGGTGATCTGATTTGTCGTAGTCTGAAATTAACTTACCTGGATTTTCCGAGTTTACTTCTAATATGTTATATAGGAGTTTGATTTTCAAATCGGCTGATATTTCTTTGTCGGATATATTGTTAATCTGCCCAGACAAACCTTCAAACGTTTTACTTAGCACTTCTTTGTGGGAATATTCTTCAACTAGTCTTTTTGACAAATTCATTTTCTTATTTGAAGAATAAGCCACCCATAAGACCGGAATATACAATGGAAGAATCGCTAATACCAGACGAGGTATTCTTAAAATTACCTCTTCTAAAGATGTTTTATCAGCGATTGATTTTAAGCTAAATAGCAACGGAATTGTTGAAACAGCTACCAGCCCCGCAATGGCCCATTTAAAAGTAGTGGAATAACTTTTCCTTTCAGATTCTTCTGTTTGTTTTTTTTCAGAATAGGCCGAACTTAATCCTGCTGTTAAGGCATTTGGCAAAAGTGCGCTAATTTCCTTTTTTATACGTTCATGATCATTTTGCCATGCTGCCATTGCATCGTTAAAATTAGCCAACCTATTCTCTATAAAAGATTGATAACCCTTTTCCGTCGTTGTTTTTAATTCCGTTAATTCGTTTCCTATTTCTTCTGTTTTTACTTTTATTTGTACATACGAATTTTCGAGTTCGTCTCTTTTGCCTTCAATTTTAGTTTCTTTACCTGCTTCGTCTTTAATGGTAGATCCAAAAACTTCATAATATAATTCATCAATCTCTTTTTTCCGATCGGTTATTGATTTAAAAATGCCACCGAGCTTAGAATCGTAGTCGTCACCTCTTTTGAAAACAGCATCCAGCTTTACAATATTTTCATCTAATACAGGCTTGTTGTTAAATATTTTTTCAATCTCAGAAATTTGCGTTTGAATAGCGGCAGACTTACTACTGATAGCGGTCGAAATGGACGCTACAGATTCACTATTTGCACTCGCGGTATCAAATAGCCCTTTAATCTTTGTTTGAAGATCTTCGAATGCATTGTAATTTGCATTTATTGCGGTCAACTTTGTAGTTGCTTCTGCCAAATCTTTAGCTATCTGATCCGAAGCGGTTTTGCTCTTCTCTTCAAAGGCAAGTGCATTGTCTGCTGATACTTTTGCCGCGGCTTCATAATCTGAAGTTTTATTTTCTACTAATGCTGTCAGATCTGTTATTTTTGCCCAAATCTTGACACGCTCTGATTCTAAATAATCTAACCTTTCTTCTTTGCTCATTTTAATTTTTTTAAAGTTTGGTTCAAAAATTTTTACTGTCGAATTATCCCTGCCATATAAGCATAGAAGATTATTGACAATATTTACATATTGAAAAAAATAAAACTCGTCCAAAATAAAGGAGTGTCAGAAGGGGGAGCAGGCAAGAATAAATTTTGAAATAAAATATATTCTTCTATTTTCGCACTTCTTAACCACGCATAAGGGAAAGCTAGCCGTCTAAAACTTACTTTTCCAGTATGCTCAGCCCCGAATCAGTAAAACGTTTCGGGGCTTAATCATTCTGAACGATTGGGGGTAATGGAATCAAAAACCTTACCGATCCAATATTTTGTTATAAATGGTAAAACTTTTGAGTTTCAACGTTGTATATAAAGCCTTTTGAAGCTTTTCTGCCATTATTTCACATTAGAATTTGGAAAATGTGTCAGGTCCATGACATAAAGGGCAGATATTGGCTCTTATCCTCACAGAAAACCAAAATAACCCGGCATTTACACTTTTTTGTTTCTGTATTGTTACTTGAAAATGCATAAACCAATCTAACGCATTGTTTTATAACTGTTAAGAGGGGGGTGATTTGTTTCCCATCTGGGGTGCCTAATAAAATTATAATACCTTATAAATTAATAAATTATAAGGTATTTTCTATTTAAAGGGATGCAAATTGAAGTTATTGCTTGACTAACCACATTGATCCATTAGAAGGAAGTAGGTAGGAAGAAAATCCACCGGCGAGATAGGGTCCAAATATCAATGTGTCTCCGCTGCTAATTTGGTACGCATCCCACCCAACGTTAATCTTATTTTTGTAAAAGCTCACACTATCATAAGTCCAAGTAGTTCCACCCGGGTAGTAATTTGTAAATGATCCATGCCCGGTCTGATAAGTCCCGGAATCTATTTGAATGTTTTTTTGAACTCTTTTCCAGGTATGGTCAGAATTAAATGTAAGTATATCCTGATAACCTACACTATCGGGTGTGGTCGGAAGACCCGGGCAATCACAATAAGTTTGGAACCAAATCCAGGTACCAACTAAACTTTTCCCTTGAGCAGGAGAATCGCTCTTTTTACAAGCAAAAAGAGTAATTATATACATCAAACCAAAAAAAGTAAATGTCCGAATCTTTAACATTTATATAATTCTTCAAATTGTGCAGAAAGATTATTCATCTCACTTATAATGTAACCCAATGACCAAATACATATAGGTTGTGAGGATTCTGCGACAGGTTGGTTTAAAAATTCTTTTACTTAATGGATTGGCAACTGCACACCTTATTTCCTGATTATCTTTCGAACAGTTCATTTTACGTTTAACTTCCCCGGATTGCGGTACGTGTTCCAAAAAACGAGCAGGTCTATCTCATTTTTCTGTGGCTTGTACTTGTAAATCAATGCCACCCGTTTATGGATAAGGGTAAAGCGTATATGGGGGTGCTTTTTATTGCGGGATTTACCGATTTCCGGTTGGCTGGAGAGGATCGCGATTTTTTTATCGATCGACGCAATGAAGTTGCTGATCTCTTTGGCTGTCTACTCTTTTTGCAGGTATGCTATATTAGATTCGAAGGTTAACCAGGCCCTGGTTGTCCAGTTTACTTTACAAGCCATTTCTTATAGCGCTTTTGGATTTCTGCATGAGGGGTCAGTTCTCCTTTTTCAGATTCTGCGAGCGCCGCTTCCGCATCCGCCCTGATTTCATCAGGCAGACTATCCCACCACGCGCTGCCGGCATCCACTTCCAGCATCGCATGCATCATCTTGACCACTTTGGCATCCGCTGTTTCTATATACTTTTTGACCTCCTGGCGCAGGACTTTAATGCTATCCATATTCGCTGTCATTTAGTGTAAATTTAGATTTAAAATCCGAGGTTTAAAAGGCCGTATTTTCAGCTCATGAGATGGTGCTGCTGCAGCTCGTTTTTCAGGTCGTCCAGATTGGTCACCTGGTAGCGCTGCGTGGAACTGACATATTTATGGCCAGCCATGTACTGCACCTGGCGCAGATGGTTTCGGCCGAGCCAGTGGGTGATCACCCTGCTGCGGATCTGTTTGGCGCTGGTCGCCGCTGAATTGGATATTGTGTAAGATCCCTTCAACAATAGGTTTTCATGCGAAATAATAGTGCATGCCGAAATTTATGATAAGGGAAATATTCAAACCAGATCCAAATCCGCACGATTTTTGAAGCCTATTAAACCCCTGCAAATGTCAAATACGCGCACAGACGAATGCATGACGGGTCTTCCTCAAAAGACGTAAAGAGTCGTAAAGAAACGTAAAAAGACGTGAGCAATCATAAACGCGCTCTTTTTACGTTGTATTACAAACGGACTACAACTATGGCACAATTAAATGACAATATCGTAATGAAAAATATGTCCGGCGCAATCGGCAAACAATTGGTATTCAGAAGGGTGAACGGGAAAACCATTGCCTGCAAATACCCGAACCGCAGCCATGTGGTTTATACAGAAGAGCAGATTGGGTACCGGACCTTATTTGCGAAAGCTTCGGCCTATGCCAGCAGCATTCTGAAGGATCCGGCAAAAAAAGCGTCTTACAAAAGACATGGAGAAACATCTGTATACCATTCTGCCATAAAAGATTATATGGATGCAGAAAAGCAAAAGAAAATCGGGAACCCATACGGAAGCTGACTTGGAAAACTCCGTTGCTTTGACCCCACTCCCCACACAAATTAGCTTTACATGATGCCGGTGTCAGGGGTCAATCTTAATGGTTTTCCCACTATTTCACCACCTGCCCGCCCAGACCACTCCGCAGGGCAATTTTTTGACATCACCAAGCAGCTGGATTTCATCTTTCTTGTTCACCATGTACTGCAGCGCCAGGACCATCAACATCATACTTTCCGGTTTTGTTAACACGGGTATGGATATAACCGGAGGTTGAAATAATTCGTGGACATAAGGAATCCTCATTTCACCCATTGCCGGTTTCCCGGTTTCAACATTAGCAAGGTTTGTGGATGTGATGATCCATTTCAATAGGATATGATCCGTATGGTATGGTGCCTGTAAGGCTTCGCCGGGAACAAAGGGTGCAAAACGGATTTCCATCAACCCGGGTTCCGGATGGCTTGTAGTAACCCGGATGGCCATAATGGATGACAGGTCCGCCTGCTCATTAAACTGAAACCCCTGAATAAAAGGCAGCCCGTTCTGGCGAACCGGGGAAGCCGGATCCTGTTTTTCCTGCCAGCCGATATATTTGTTCAGGGCGCCGGTAAACCGGTGAATCGCGCGACTTCCTGATTTTGACGGATTTATAGTTACAAGCTGATTTCGGATCTGCCTGCAGATCTTACTGGCTTTGCCAAAATTCAGTCCGCTATGTAC
>DCFT01000214.1:2160-9371 GCA_002319885.1 Bacteroidales bacterium UBA1797 | reverse complement strand
GTAAATCCGGCCAGTTCCTGCGATAACAACATCACCTGTTCCTGGTAGACGGTAATTCCATAAGTGTCGTCAAGATATCTTTCCATCACCGGAATTGCGTAGTCGATCTTCTCGGTACCATGTTTCCGTCGGATAAATTTTGGGATATATTCCATTGGTCCGGGACGGTAGAGGGCATTCATGGCAATCAGATCTTCAAGCCGGTTAGGTTCAAGGTCTTTCAGGTATCTTTTCATTCCTGTAGATTCAAACTGGAATATCCCTGTTGTCTCACCTTTACTGAAAAGTTCAAAAGTTTTCTGATCATCAAGAGGCATTGTATCGATGTCGATCTCAATCCCTCTTGATTTTTTAATATTTTCTATTGCATCTTTTATTATTGAAAGTGTTTTTAATCCCAGGAAATCCATTTTAAGAAGGCCGACCGATTCTACATGACTTCCATCGTATTGTGTTGCATACAGATCGGTATCCTTTGCTGTGCAGAGCGGGATATAATTATCAAGTGAGTCTTTTCCTATTATTATTCCACAAGCATGCACTCCGGTTTGCCTTACAGAACCTTCCAGTACCTCTGCATATTTCAGGGTCTGGGCGATCAGCTTATTTGAAGATTCTCTCTCCCGGGCGAGTTCAGGAACTTCTGCATAAGCTGCTTTCAGTGTTATACCTGGTCTTTCAGGAATCATTTTGGCAAGCCTGTCAGCATCCTGGAGAGGTAATTTTTGTACTCTGGCTACATCACGGATGGCCATTTTTGCAGCCATTGATCCAAAAGTGATAATATGGGCGACCTTATCATGCCCGTATTTATTTACAACATATTTAAGCACCGATTCTCTTCCGTCTTCATCGAAATCAATATCAATATCAGGCATTGAAATACGGTCGAGATTAAGGAACCGTTCAAAAAGCAACCCATATTTTATTGGATCAATATCTGTTATTCTGAGGCAGAATGCGACGGCTGAACCTGCAGCTGATCCTCTTCCTGGTCCAACCGACACCCCCATTTCCCTAGCTGCACGAAGGAAGTCCTGTACTATAAGGAAGTAACCCGGGAATCCCATTTTTGCAATCATTGCAAGCTCAAAATCAAGCCGGTCAGTCTGTTCCTTTGTCAATGCTCCCCATCTGTTTTCTGCACCTTTGTAGGTAAGGAATCTCAAATACTGATCTTTGTCGGTATAACCTTCCGGCAATTCAAAATCCGGCATTATAGGCTCATGGTCGAGTTTGTATTTTTCAATTTTGGCAACCAGTCCTGCCACATTATCTATCGCCTCAGGAACATCAATAAAGATTTTACGCATTTCCTCTTCACTCTTGATATATTCCTGTTTTGAATACCTGAGCCTGTTTGGATCATCAATATCTTTTGCTGTATTTATGCATATCAGCCTGTCGTGAGCTTCAGCATCCTCAGCATTGATGAAATGAGTATCGTTTGTAGCAATAAGGCGGACATTATATTTAACAGAAAGCTTTTTAAAAACCTCGATAACTTTTTGTTGAAGAGGGAAGGCGGATCTGTCGGCATCAGGATCATAAGTCTCATGTCTTTGGATCTCGAGGTAGAAATCTTCACCGAAGATATCAAGATAACTTTTCAGGGCAGTTTCAGCTCCCGACAAAGTGCCGTTCAGTATTTCATCCTGAATCTCGCCGGCCAGACATGCAGAAGATGCGATTAGTCCGTCCTTATATTTGATTAATAGTTGTTTATCTATCCTGGGCTTATAGTAAAAGCCTTTAATCCATGCAATTGAAACAAGTTTAATAAGATTTTTATATCCTGTAAGGTTTTTGGCAAGAAGAATAAGATGATCGCCTGAACGGTCTTCTTTCCCGTTTACATCTTCTATGGATCTTTTTGCTACATAAATCTCACATCCTATTATAGGTTTTATTCCTTTTTTTGTGGCAAAATTGTGGAATTCTTTCACACCGAACATGTTTCCGTGATCGGTAATGGCAATAGCTTCCATTCCAAGAGTTTTTACCCTGTCCATCAGCAATGGGATGTTGGATGCGCCATCAAGAATGGAGTATTGGGTATGAACGTGTAAGTGTGCGAAACCTGCCATAGAAAAGAGTAAAATATTTTGTAAATTAAGGTAACAAAAATACGCAAAAATGAATTAAGATTTGACTGGTCAGTCTATCAATGACAAAATAGAAAGATGATTCTTTACCAATTGTTAAACCAGGTCCGCAGTTTGTTGATTATACAAATTAAAACTGGTTTATTAATCTATCTTAGTACTTTAGTTTAAAATAGAAAGAAATAGTAGTAAAAAATGAAGAAATATTTTGAATTATAGTAAAAAATATTCTAAGTTTGTTTTTAAGACTAACCTGCGTTTTTTACAAAATATAAGATTCGTTGATTCCAATTGTTAGATTTCTAAACCTAAAATAACCGTTATGAGAAAACTTCTATTTTTATTATTTCTGTTCTGTGGTTGTTTGTTACCGGCAAATGCACAACAGAAAACAATTACAGGTACTGTTACAGGTGCGGAAGATAACCAGCCTATAATAGGGGTTACCGTATTGATTAAAGGAACTTCGACCGGTGTAATTACCGATATGGACGGAAAATATCAGATCAGTGTTCCGCAGGGAGCCACTCTTGTTTTCCGGTTTGTTGGAAGGAAGTCCACCGAAGTTCCGGTGGGAGCTTCAAATGTTTATGATGTGGCTCTCGAATATGATCTGGTTGGAGTTGATGAAGTTGTGGTTGTCGGTTACGGAACCCAGATTAAATCGAAAGTTACCGGAAGTATTTCCAAAGTTGATGGTGATGTACTGAGAAATATTCCTGTTCCTACTGTGGAACAGGCACTTCAGGGCAAAACAGCAGGTGTTTTTATCGAATCTGTTAACGGGAAATCAACTGGTACCACAAATATGAGGATACGCGGATCGTCTTCTATTACAGCAACTAACCAGCCCTTGTTTGTAGTAGATGGTATTCCTTTGACTACAGAGTCATTAAATTTTTCAGGGGCTTCGATCAACCCGCTGACTTCAATAAACTTCAACGATGTTGAGTCGATCGATATCCTTAAAGATGCTGCTTCCTCTGCAATTTACGGTTCCCGCGGCGCTAATGGTGTAGTTATCATTACTACAAAAAAAGGAATCAGCGGCGCTACAAAAATAAACTTCACAGTGCAGACAGGTTATAATGAAGCTTCGCGAAGGAGGAAGTTCATGAATTCAACAGAGTATGTACAATATTTTAAGGATGCAGCCTATAATAGCGATTTGTTAGAAGGATATGATCCTATAAACAATCCATCTGACTATAGTGGTTCATGGTTGGAATTTGCCAACAGTCGTATGAATAGATATTCAGGATGGGCGGCTGTACTTGATGGAGATGGTACCTATACCGGTTCGAAGGTCAATACTGACTGGCAGAACCTTGCATTCCAGAAAGGCAAAATATATTCGGCAGAATTCTCTGCACAGGGAGGCAATGACAAATTGAAATATTTTACCAGTCTGTCTTATAATAACAGTGAAGGAATTCTTGTTTCAAACGGCCTTCAAAAAATTTCAGCAAGGCTTAATATTGACAACAAAGTGAGCAAGTTACTTGATATTGGATTTGCTTTAAGTTTAAACCGTACAAATATTGACCAGGTTTCTGCTGACAATGCATTTTCCACTCCTATGCAGCTTGTTGCACTGTCGCCGATAACTCCGGAATATGATCAGAGCGGTGAGTTATCTAACATACCTGTAACAACATATTATAATCCTCTTGTCGATGTTAAATATGCAAGCAGGAATATACTCGAGTACAGGACAGTAGCCAATGGATATCTTTCATTTAATTTATTGGATGGATTAAAGTGGAGAAATGAATTTGGTTTTGATCTTTACAATCTGAAAGAGAATGCACGATATGGAAAAGAGACTGACACGGGTAGCGCAACAAATGGCTATGGTTTTGCTAATTACGGTCAGACACAAAATATTACAACAAAATCATATTTTGATTATCTGAAAGGTCTTGGTGATTTCAGTTTAAGCGCTGTTCTGGGAACTGAATTTCAATATACGGCAGTTGATAATGCCCGTGCAGAAGGCGAGCAATTCCCTTCTGACAATTTGAAAACCCTGGAGAGTGCAGGATTAATAACTGTAGGAACGTCAACTCTTACACAATATAGTTTCCTTTCATACTTTTCAAGAGTTAACTTTGATTACAAAGCCAAATACCTTTTTACTTTGTCAGGACGTACAGATGGCTCATCAAGATTTGGGACAAACAACAGATATGGTTTTTTCCCGGCTGCCTCACTTGGTTGGGTACTTTCAAAGGAAGATTTTTTAGTAAACAATGCAATTCTGAGTTTTCTTAAGCTACGAACAAGTTATGGGCTTACCGGTAATGCAGGAATTTCCAATTTCGGACAGCTTGGTCTTTATGGTGTCACACGATATAATGGTCTGGGTGCTATTGTTCCAAGCCAGCTTGAAAACCGGGGTCTTGGATGGGAATCAACACGTCAGATTGATTTTGGAATTGACTGGGGATTCTTCAAAAACCGGATATCAGGGGAAGTTGACTATTACATGAAGAAAACCAATAACTTATTGCTTTCTGTCCCTGTTCCTGAAACATCAGGTTATTCCACCCAGTTGAGGAATGTTGGATCTGTTCAGAATAAAGGATTTGAGTTTGTTATTAACACAAATAATTTTACAGGGAATTTTACATGGAATACAAATTTGAATTTTTCGTACAATAAAAACGAAGTTACCAATCTTGGCGACCAAACAATTATTGATGATGGAAGCGCCCGCTATATGAATGTTGTAATGGTAGGTCAACCAATCGGAGAGTTCTATGGAGCAGAGTATGCAGGCGTCGATCCTCAAAATGGAGATGCTCTGTGGTATGTTAATACGAAAGATGCAAACGGTAAGGTTACTGATCATACAACTAAAACAAACGATTTCAATTCGGCAAATTTTGTGCCGCTTGGAAATCCGACACCAAAGTATCTCGGGGCAATTACCAACACATTCGGATACAAAGGATTTGAGCTGGCATTTACTTTCCAGGGAGTTTTTGGGAATAAGGTTCATCTTATTGGCGACCAGTGGATGGCTGCGAATGGTGTGTGGTTTGACAACCAGCTTGAATCACAGCTTGCAAGCTGGAAAAAAGTTGGCGATATAACTGATGTGCCCCAGGCCAGATTGGGTTATGATAATGGTGATCAGAGCCGTAACAGCAGATATCTGTCAGACGGATCGTATGTGAAATTAAGGAGCTTTATGATAAGCTATGAGTTTCCGACAAAGTGGATAAGCAGAGCCAGACTCGACAGGATGAAGGTGTTTATTCAAGGTCAGAACCTGCTTACTTTCACAAAATACAAAGGATGGGACCCGGAAGTATCAACTGACTTTCTGAATGATAATATACATACAGGGTGTGATTTTTATTCCGCTCCGCAACCAAGGTCAGTCGTATTCGGAATTACAATTGGGCTATAACAAATAAAAAAATTAAAGACGATGAATAAATTATTTTATATAATATCAGTAGTTGTATTTTGCGGTATACTTGCAGGATGCGGCAAACAGCTCGATCTGAAGCCTTCTCAGAGTCTGGATGAGAGCGATGCTCTCAGTACAGATGAAAATGTCAAAAGCGTACTGCAGGGAGCTTATTCGGAATTTGCCCTGTCAGGAATATATGGCGGTTGTCTTCTGCGTAATGCAGAATTACTGGGAGGAGACGGCGAACTTCAATGGGTTGGTACTTATATTGATCCACGTCAGATATACCTTAAGACAATGTTAACAACTAACTCCGAAGTCGAAGCACAATGGGAAGAGAGTTATGAAGTTATTAATTCAGTTAATAATATTCTTACCGCTTTAAGTGTTGTTAATGCGGATGATCGCGACAAGGTAGAAGGTGAGTCACTTTTCCTTCGTGGATTGATGTATTTTGATCTTGTTAGATTTTTTGCGCAACAGTATAAATTTGGTACTACCAATGATCAGTTAGGAGTTCCATTAGTTCTTACTCCTACAGGAGTTCTTAGTGCCGCCAACAACGTCACTCGTAACACTGTTGATGAGGTTTATGCCCAGGTGATCACCGATCTTCAAACTGCCGCTTCAAAACTACCTGAAGATAATGGTGTGTATGCTTCCAGCGGGGCAGCAAATGCGTTGCTTGCGAGAGTATATCTTCAGAAAGGTGATTATGCAGACGCGCGCGACGCAGCAAATACTGTAATTAGTTCGGGTATGTACGCTCTGCAACCAACTTACGCTAAGGTATTTAATAATGATAATAATACCTCTGAAGATATTTTTGCCACACAGATAACACCTCAGGATGACTTTAGCGCTATGACGGAGTTCTTTTCAACTGAAGATTATGGAGGAAGAGATGGTGATATTATAATTCTTGATGGCCATCTTAATCTGTATTCGGCAGGAGATCAAAGATTTGACCTCTTTTATAATGGTAATGGTTCTATAGAATGTGGTAAATGGAACAACCAATACGGAGTGGTTAATTTAATTCGTCTTGCTGAAATGTATCTGATCAGGGCTGAATGTAATATAAGACTTTCTACAACTGTCGGTGCCTCCCCACTGGAAGATTTTAATATGATCCATACAAGAGCTGGCCTCACTGCTGCTGCTTCTGTAACACTCGACGATATTCTTTACGAAAGAAGGCTGGAATTAGCTTTTGAAGGATTTAAAATACATGATGTTAGAAGGTTACACGAAGATGTCGGATCACTTACATATAATGATCCTAAACTGGTGTTCCCAATACCTGCAAGAGAGATCAATGCGAATCCCAATCTGGCGAGCGAACAAAACGATGGATATTGATCCTATATTCCTGTAATGCTTTGACGGCAGCAATATTTGCTGCCGTTTTTTTATCCATAGGTAGGGAGTTTATTAATAATTATCATATCTTTGCAGCCACAATTTTTAAAACAGGTTTAATAAAAAAGCGTAAGAATTAATGGCAGTTAAAATCAGATTAGCTAGAAAAGGCCGCAAGAAGCTGGCCTTCTACCACATTGTGGTTGCAGATAGCAGGTCGCCACGTGATGGCAGATATATTGAAAAGATAGGATCTTATAATCCTATTACTAACCCCGCTACAATCGAACTCGATTTCGATAAAGCCTTAGGTTGGCTGC
>DCFT01000214.1:0-1836 GCA_002319885.1 Bacteroidales bacterium UBA1797 | reverse complement strand
GAAAAAACATCTTCTTGAAGGTGTTAAAAAAGGTGCGTTTGACGAAGCAGAAGCAACCAGGAGGTTCGATGAATGGATTAAACAGAATGAAGCCAAAATTGAAGCTAAAAAATCCCACCTTGAAAAATCCCAGGATGACGAGTTAGGTGAAAGGCTTTCTGTTGAAAAACGCGTGAACGAAGCAAGATTAGCAAAACTTGCTAAGAAAAATGCAGATCTTGCAGCAAAAGCAGCAGCCGGAGACAAGGCATTGGTCAAAACTATTAACGAAGAGGCTGCTTCTGAAACGGAACCAGTTGAAGAAGTCACTGACACCACTTCTACGGAAGAGACTTCTTCAGAGCCGGTTGCAGATGATGCTCCCCAGGAGTAATTAGTCATCAGAGGGATCATAGATCCGATGGCTTACAATAACGACATATTACTGGGACGAATCACAAAAGTAAGCGGCTATGAGGGAGCTGTTACAGTCAAAGTAGAGAGGATCTTTACTGAAAATATTCCCCAAATGGAATCGGTCTTCCTTGAAATTGAAGGTAGACCGGTTCCTTTTTTTATTTCAGACTCGGAATATTCCGGGGCAGATATTCTGAAACTCTGGTTTGAAGGGTACGATTCTGTTGAGAAAATAAGTGAATTCACAGGGTGCAGAGTTTTTCTTACAAAAGATACAACTTCTGATGATCAAAAAAAGCCAGATGATCAGCTACTGACAGGATATCAGGTTTTTACACAGGAAGATGCACTCCTTGGACCGGTTACTGACATTATATCGAATAATGGTCAATGGCTCCTAAATGTGATAACATCAAAAAAGAAAAACCTTCTGATACCTTTTCATGAGGATCTTATTATCAGTATAGACAAAGAGAATAAAACTGTTGTATTGGATATTCCTGAAGGACTACTCGATATAAATTGAAATATTATTTTCAATTCATGCAGCTATTATTGAAAAAACAGGTCTTTTCTCAGTATTACATTAAATTTTATAAAACTACTATGTTATGAAAAGGGCAATTTATTTATCAGTTTTGATTTTGACGATATCTGTATGTAGCGCATTTGCCGGAAGCCAGTCAGACGGAAAAGAAACCAGAGACCTTAAGGACTTCACTAAAGTCAATTTTGGAGTAGCTGGAAACCTGTACATAAATATTGGTCCTGAATTTAAAGTTGTTCTTGAAGGGGAAAAGCGTTATCTCGATGAGATAATAACCGAAGTCTCAGGTGGCAGGCTTGTTATCAAAAATGAAAATTGGAAGATGCATAATTGGAGGATGAATATGAATGAAAAAGTTACAGTTTATATTACTATGCCCGAGCTAAAAGGTCTGGGAGTCTCCGGTTCCGGAAAAGCTGAGATAAAAGATGCATTCAAAACAGATGATCTTAACCTGAGTGTTAGCGGAAGTGGTAAATTGTATATTTCTGACATGACCGTTTCAAATCTCGATTGCGGTATTTCGGGTTCAGGAGATATTATTATAAGCGGAAACGGAAGTGCTGACAGAGCTGATATATCGATAAGCGGTTCCGGAAACTATACGGGGGAATCTTTTAAAATAGGTTCAGCTGAAATACATATTTCAGGAAGCGGTAATTGCAGCTGCAATGTTACGGAATCACTGAAGGCAAGTGTTTCGGGAAGCGGTAATGTAAATTATGAAGGCAACCCCAGAGTCGATGCACATGTTTCAGGCTCCGGGAAAGTAAGATCACGGTAGGCTATTTTCTTATTATTTTTATTGTTCCGTCGAGATTCACTTTGATGACCGGGGAGGCAGAGCCATTAACCCGGTCGTCCTGACGGTATCTGACAACAAACTCTACTTT
>DCFT01000037.1 GCA_002319885.1 Bacteroidales bacterium UBA1797 | reverse complement strand
ACCACCGATCCTGTCATTCCGAGCGAAGCGAGGAATCTCCTGATCTATGCACCTCCTTCATTATTACAACCAACATATTGGTGTGTCATTCCGAGCGAAGCGAGGAACCGGGACCATGCAGTGGTCGAGCTCGGCAAAGCCAATCTCCAATCGTATACTTGAATACAAATAAATTAAAAAACAATGTCTCCTTCCCTGAATTTTGTAAAAACACTGATAATTCTCTCCAGTTTTATTAAATTCGTTGCACTAAAAACCAGATCATCATGCAATATTCCAGAATTCTATTGAAACTCAGTGGTGAATCATTAGCCGGAAACGGGGACCATGGAATCAGCGATTCCGTGCTTGAAGAATATGCAAAACAGGTAACCGGCATTTTAAATAAAGGATGTGAAGTGGCAATAGTGATAGGAGGCGGAAATATTTTTCGTGGTCTTAGTGGTTCAAAATCAGGTTTTGACAGATTAAAAGGTGATCAGATGGGTATGCTGGCGACCGTGATCAACAGTCTTGCCCTTGAAAATGCGTTTACCAGGATGGGTGTAAAAGCAAAGGTCTTTACTTCAATAAGAATGGAACCGGTTGGCGAACTTTACAACAGGGACCTGGTGATTGAAGCTATGAAGAACAGAACAGTTTGTATTCTGTCGGGAGGTACGGGAAACCCATTCTTCACAACCGATACCGCAGCAGCACTCAGGGCAGTTGAAATCGGGGCAGATGTTCTTCTTAAAGGAACAAGGGTTGATGGAGTTTATACCTCCGATCCTGAAAAAGACAGTGAAGCAAAAAAATTTGACAAGATCTCTTTCGAAGAGGTGATTAGCAGACGGCTTAAAATAATGGATTCAACTGCATTTACCATGTGCAGGGAAAATAATATGCCAATAGTAGTATTTGATATGAATAAACCGGATAACTTGTCTAAGCTTATCGAGGGAAATGCTATCGGAACTCTTATATGCAATTGAACAGGTATTTGCTATTCCATCTATTTTATTATTTTTGTTATCCAACTCTATAACCTGAACCCTATGAACGAAGAAATTGAACTTATTACAGAAGAGACCAGGGAACGAATGGAAAAAGCCCTTGAACACCTTGAACATGAACTTGCCCGACTGCGTGCCGGAAGATCCAATCCAGCTCTTCTTGACGGTATTACAGTTGACTACTATGGAGTAAATTCACCTCTAACCCAGGTCTCAAACATAAATACTCCTGACGCCAAGACTATTATGATCCAACCCTGGGAAAAAAATATGCTTGGAACAATAGAAAAAGCAATTATGGCCGCAAATATAGGACTAACACCGGTTAACAATGGTGAAGTTATTCGTATAAATATTCCTCCTCTTACAGAAGAAAGAAGACATCAGCTTGTCAAACAGGTACGAAACGAAGGGGAAACCGCTAAGATCAGTATACGTACAGCAAGAAAATGGGCAAATGATGAACTGAAACAGCTTCTTAAAGACGGTTTACCGGAGGATCTCGAAAAGGAAGCTGCCGATATGGTACAGGACATGACTCATTCTTATAATGCGAAGATTGATAAAGTGATGGCTTTGAAAGAAAAAGATGTTATGACTGTCTAAAAAAATTTAATGTACTCACCCCCTTTTTATTCCCCCTCTCTACTTTGTAAAGAGGGGGATATTATTAATATTCAGCACGTTACTCCCCCTCTCTAATTTTTAGAGAGGGGGATGGGGGGTGAGTTCATTCAGGTTTTAGTATCTTACCCCTCTTAATCCTGAAGTACAATTCCTGCACATATCTATCATATTCCTTCCCGACAGTATACTTTTTCTGAATATTCTGTATTTTGTTCCATCCCATATCTCCCTGAAAGTATCCTGGTGAAGATCCCCCATTACAAATTCTGCATTTTTATCAAAACAGCATGGAACAACTTTCCCATCCCAGGTTATAACCGGATTGAACCAGAGCCTTGCACAACGGTTTGGAAGATTGCTTTTTAAAACATATTCCCCATGTTTGATTTTGTATCTTCTGAACCGACCTACAGAAGGCAGCCACGAATCGATATCTGTTTTATTTATGATCTGCATTGATTTCAGTTTTAGCCTAGTGTGAACGCTTTCAGCCAATAATTTTACTTGCGGTATCATATGCTCATTAAATCTGTTAACCAGAAACTGTATCTCAATTTTAATAGGTGAATTACTCCTTTTCTTTGCCCTGGCCACATTATTCAAGCCATTAATAACACGATTCATATTCCCGTTCACCCGGTAAGCTGAATAAGTCTCCTGATCCATACCGTCGAGAGATATGACAAGCTTATTCAATCCCGATGTTACAATCTTTTCTGAATTCTCTTCAGTAAGGAAATGACCATTAGTTGATACAACTGTATAAGGTTTTGCACAATATTCCATAAACGAGAAAAACTGGGGGTGTAACATAGGTTCACCCTGGAAGTAAAGATTTACACTGAAGAGGTAGGGATCAAGCTCATTCATAACCTTTTTAAAAATACCCAGATCCATAAAACCTCTGCCTCTTTTCATCAATCCTGATCCGGAGGAGCACTGCGGACAATTAAGATTGCAGTTATTTGTCAGTTCAGTGCTGATGGAGACAGGCATGCGGCTTATACCGGGCTTTCCGGTAACATTGCTTTTAAGATATGAATATCCTGCTACCAAAAGATTAACAGGTTTATTAAGACTTTCAATCATTGATGATTAATTATTGGGAAGTAAGATATAAAAATAATTATCACTATTAAAGTAGGGTATAATACTAATTCAATGGTCATAGTGTTGAAATGGAAAGAATACAGTATTCAAATACAAAATGTCCTTACATCATAAACTTAAATAATTAAACGCCATGAAAACTTTCAAACATTTTTCGTCAATCACGCTGGTGCTTCTGCTGGCCCTTATGGCTCAGAATGTATCTGCAGGGAAACCAACAAATAAGAAAAAGAATGTACAGCAGGATCTTATTACAATCAGGGGTAAGGTTATTGATTCAGAAAGCAGAGCTCCTCTGGTATTTGCGACTGTTGCCATAAAAGAATCAAATGTGGCAATTGTGACTAATATCGACGGTGAATTCACCCTTAAAGTAAATGACCCGGTAACATCCAAAAATATTGAAGTATCATATGTAGGATACAAAAACAAGACCATCCCTCTTAATGAACTTAAAGACAATGGCTCCAAAAACATTATTGAACTTGTATCAGCTCCAATACCAATAAAAGAGATCATTGTAAAACCTCTCGATCCTGTAAGTATTGTTGAGAAAGCTATTAGTAACATAAGTAAGAACTACGAGAATGTTCCAAATCTTATGACAGCATTCTACAGGGAAACTATCAGAAAAAACCGCACATATGTTTCTATAGGCGAAGCTGTTGTTGAGATCTTCAAAGCACCATACGCCAACGACTTGCGCTTTGATGCAACAAGGATCTATAAAGGCAGGAAAAACACAAATGTTGAAAAAATGGATACCGTACTTTTTAAATTGCAGGGCGGACCGGTAAGCGTACTGGAACTCGACCTGGTTAAAAACACAGAGTCAATACTGACAACCGAGGCAATGCAGAATTACAATTACAAGCTGACCGGTATTGTTGAAATAGATAATAAACCACATTATATAATCGAATTCATGCAAAAACCTTCGGTGGAAATACCTTTATTCATGGGAAGTTTGTATATCGAAATGGACTCCTATGCTATAACAGAAGCAGAATTCGGATTCAATCTTGCTAACAAAGAAGCCGCACAATCAATTTTTATCAGGAAAAAACCACTTGGAATGAAAGTTATTCCTGAAATTGCAACATATAGGACCAAATATCGCGAACAGGGAGGCAAGTGGCATTTTGAATATTCACGTGCTGAAGTAAAATTCAAAGTTGACTGGAATAAAAAACTCTTCAATACTTATTACACAACAATGTCAGAAATAGCTGTTACCGATCGTACTGACCAGGAAGTTATTAAATTTGCAGGGAAAGATAAGATCAAGTATAATGATGTATTTACTGACAAGGTATCTGCATTTGCCGATAAAGCATTCTGGGGAGATTATAATGTAATTGAACCCGATCAGAGCATTGAATCAGCAATACGGAAACTCAGCAGAAAAGTGAAATTCAGCGACAGGGAAGAAGATAAATAAGATCAGATCAATGATCAGGGATAATGAGATAATACGGAGGATCAGAAATGGCGATGTAGGACAGTTTGAGTCGCTTTTCAGATCCTCCTATGTTTCCCTGGTTCGTTATGCCAAGACTCTGATAAAAGATCATGACACAGCTGAAGAAATAGTTCAGGACCTGTTCTTCAGACTATGGCAGGATAAAGAAAAAATAAATATTGAGAGTTCTTTGAATGGCTATCTCTTCCGCTCGGTTCACAACAAATGCCTTCATCATATTGAACATAACCGGATTGTAGAACGACATGCAGAAGAGATGTCATACCAACATCCTGAAAGCCAGGAGAGCCCTTCTGACATTCTGAATTATAAAGAACTTCAGGAGAAAGTAGCCAGAATTCTGGAAAAGCTCCCTCAAAGATGTGGTAAAATATTTGCAATGAGCAGGTTCGAAGGACTTAAATATAACGAGATAGCTGAAAAATTATCAGTCTCAATAAAAACAGTTGAAGCAAACATGGGCAGAGCTTTAAAAGAATTCAGAAAAGAATTGACACAATCATGAAAGCAATGAAACATAGAAAGGAATTCACCAATAAGGAATGGGAAGAACTTGCTTCAATTCTGTCAGAAGAAAAAGGTGAGCAGAAAGATCTCCTCGATCGGTTTTCGGAGGGAGATAATTATAATTCAGAAAAAAGATGGAAAGAATTAAAGAATATGAATAGTCAGGAGGAAATAAATGTTGATAAGGCCTGGAATAATGTGCATTCAAGGTTGATAGAGAATGGCCTTAAAGAAAGTGAAAAACCGGTTAGGATAACCTTCATGAGAACAACATTCATCAGAATTGCAGCTGCAGCTCTTGTTCTTTTAAGCCTTGGGATTATTGCACATTATATAAATAATGCAGGTTATTTAAGTAAGAAGATCTCAGTTGTCGCATCTATTGACCAGAAGGATATTCTGGTTTCACTTCCCGATGGAAGCAAAATTTATCTGAACAGGAATTCTGAATTCACCTACAGGAAAGATTTTGGCAAACACGGAAGAAACGTAAAGCTCACCGGCGAAGCTTTCTTCGAGATAGCACCGGATGTTACAAAACCTTTCATTATTGACGCAGGAAAAGCAAAGATTAGAGTCGTGGGTACTTCATTCAATGTAATTACCAACAACAGTGAATCTGAAGTGGAAGTCTTCGTTAAAACAGGAAGGGTAATGCTGTCTGATAATTCCGGTTCACAATCTCTTCAACTCGATCCCGGTTTCGTAGGGACTTTGAATTCAAAAACGGCTTCTAAAACACTTAACAGCAATCCGAATTATCTGTCATGGAAAACTGGTTACCTCGATTATAGCGGACAAAAGTTAAGCGTTGTATTTCAGGATCTTAAAAGAGTATATAATATGGATATTGTTGCCGATGATCCTGCTATTCTCGAAAATCCCTGGCATTCTCCAATTGATAATCTGCCCCAGGAAACAATTATTCGTTTAATTTGTACTAGCTTTAACTTGAGTTATACAAAAGATGGCAATGTGTATCATCTTTCAAAAAAATAGCTCACCGATTAAAAATGTCATGCTCAAATGGCAATAGTTTTATAAAGTTCCTGGCCGTTACACTTTTCTTTTTGTTGATCATTCAACAAAAACTGGAATGCCAGCAAGGCATTCTTGATTCATTATTTTCCTTTAATGCAGGTTCGGTAAAAACCGGAAATGCCCTTGATATCATCTCCCGGAAAACAGGCTACAACTTTACCTACGACAGCCGCCTGATAGACCAGGAGAAAAAAACCATGATGACTTTCAAGGATACCAGGCTCAGTGTTATTCTGGATAGTATCCTGCAGAACGATTCTCTGGTTTTCTCGGTAATTGACAGATATATTATTATATCACGCCTGATACAGCACTCTCCTCTCCTCACAGATACGCTGGAAGCAGAAAAAGTAAAATATATTACTGGCAGGATAATAGATAATGAGTCATCAGACCCTTTACCTTTTGCTACGATCGTATTAAAGAACAAGGGAAAAGGAACTGTCACCAATAATAATGGCAATTTTGGCATGAAAATCCCTCCAAATTTCGTTAATGACACTCTTTCAATCTCATACCTGGGATATGTGGGAAAAGAAATACCAGTCAAAAAGGCACTGGAAAAAAATCTTACAATTTTGATGAAGAGAGATTATATCTCCATCCCGGAGATAATAATAAAAAACCAGAATCCAAAAGAAATCATCTTACGGGCACTTAAGGCAATACCGCATAATTATGGCAATACACCTGCTTTAATGACAGGTTTTTACCGCGAAGGTGTTCTCAAAAAATCCGAACTTCAGACATATTCAGAAGCTATTCTTCAAATTTATAAAAGCGCATACTCGGGAACTCTTTATAATGATCAGATTAAAGTCCTTAAAAGCAGAAAAATAGAAAATATTAACCGCAGCGATACCCTTGCAATCAGATTAAAAGCAGGTTTAAGTTCATGTCTTGATCTTGACGGGGCAAAAAACATCTTTGATTTCCTTACCGTTGAGGATATGAACGACTACACTTACAGGATGACAGATATTGTAACATACGATGAAGAAGCAGCATATGCTATTGAGTTCGAGCAACATGAAAATATTGATCAACCCCTTTATAAAGGAACTATATATATAAATACCGCGGATTATGGAATACTTAATGCTGAATTCGAAATCAACCCGAAGTTGATCCATAAGATGAAAGATACGTTTATTACAACATCTTCGCATAAATTTAATACATGGCCTGTTTCAGTAAAGTATTCCGTGAGTTACAGGAAAATGAACAACAGATATTTCTTAAATCACGTAAGAGGGGATCTGTTATTTTCCTCAAGTGAAAAGGGACGGCTTTTCAATACCCAGTTCAAAGTATTTTTTGAATTAGCTATTACAGAAATTAATTTAAATGATGTAAAACGGTTTGACCGGGAAGAACTTGCTCCAATCCATTCAATTTTTTCAAAAACAATTAATAGCTATGATCCTTTATTCTGGGGAAACCAGGATTTCCTGCGGCCTGAGGATAACCTCCTTAAGTCTCTTAAAAATCTGAAAGTGAAGCTTCAGGAGTTTTCTAAATAAATCCTTGATCCACTAATTCTTATATTCATTTTACCACATTCCTGTTTCCCAAAAGGGAGAAATGATTTACTGGAGTTGTTAAAAAAGTCCTTTGTGAACCTTAGTGATAACCTTTGTGTACTTTGCGGTAAGATATAATTCATTGAACCACAAAGGAACACGAAGTATTCCGATAGCTATCGGGACACAAAGTAACACAAAGGGAAAACCAGAAAATCAATAACTTTTTCAACAGCCCCTTTGAAGCATAGCCGTCAAGCTAAGCTTTGGGGATGAATGAGAAACTGCATAAAAAGTTTACCCTCCTTTTGAAGGAGGCTGAGCGTTAAGAATTTGCCCATTGGGCAAATTTAGCGAAGAGCCAGGCTGGAGGGAAGGCGTCGGGACGATTGATTATCATATACATAAAGTATTTTATTCCCCGACCGGGGTGGTTGATTCATTGATTTCTTCTTACCTTTATTGGTGTGAAAAACCAAAACCTCTTTAACAGGAAAAGCCTTAAAATCTTCAGATCATCACTTAGGAACAAGTCCACTTCTGCTGAGGCTATGTTATGGAACATTTTAAAATCAAAAAAACTTGATGCATGAAAATTCAGAAGACAACACAGTATAGGTAACTACATAGTTGACTTTTTTTTGTGCTTCAGAAAAACTTATAATTGAGCTTGATGGAAATCCGCATGGAGATTATCATAAAATAGAAAAAGATAAAAAAAGAGATCAATATCTTGAAGGCCCTGGATTCTCAGTACTGAGGTTTGAAAACAGATTAGTATTCCAGGAACCTGAATTTGTAAAAAATGAGATAAGAAAAACCTTCAAAAGAAAAGATCCGGAATTTGAATAAACAATCAACCACCCCGGCCGGTATCAGAATTTGTATCTTAATTATAACGTGGTCCGGCCACCCCTCCTTCAAAAGCTACTCTTTGTACACATCTCTGTTGGTTGACAGATTATGATTTTTATATTAAAGAAATGATCTTTTATTTAAGTACAGCTTTATTTTGTTGAGATTCCTCGCATTCGCT
>DCFT01000184.1:11035-11339 GCA_002319885.1 Bacteroidales bacterium UBA1797 | reverse complement strand
AACCACGTTTTGAAAGATGATCATTTTCCCTGGGATATGCGCGAAGGGGTGAAGGGTGTACAACTCGCAGAGAAAGGATTGGAAAGCTGGAGCAAAAAGTGTTGGGTGGATATTCCTGAACTTTAACCCGTCACTAAAAAATTTGAGACGAGTAGCGATATCCCTGAACGTTAACCAGTCATAAAAATATGAGAAGAGTAGCTTTAATCACAGGTGGGACCCGCGGTATTGGTTTTGGTATTGCCCTTGAACTGGCAAAAAATAATTTTGACCTGGCTGTCAATGGAACACGCCCTGCAGCCCA
>DCFT01000184.1:1048-10795 GCA_002319885.1 Bacteroidales bacterium UBA1797 | reverse complement strand
TCAATGGAACACGCCCTGCAGCCCAGGTAGAAGATGCATTAAGAGCATTGAGGCAATACGGCATGGATGTGATGTATTGTCAGGGAGACATCGCTTCCTCCGCCGATCGGATTGAAATACTGCGACAGGTAAAAGACCATTATGGCGCGCTTCATGTGCTGGTCAACAATGCCGGTGTAGCGCCTAAAGAGCGAAGAGACATACTGGAAGCTACAGAAGAAAGTTTTGACTATGTGATGGGTGTTAATTTAAAGGGCTCCTGTTTTCTTACGCAAAAGACAGCTAACTGGATGATTGAACAAAAGAAAACGAATCCTGAATTTAAAGGATGCATTATAAATATTTCATCGATTTCCGCAACGGTGGTGTCTCTGAACCGTGGAGAATATTGTATTTCGAAAGCGGGTATGGGCATGGTTACACAATTATTTGCCGTGAGGCTTGGCGAGTACGATATTCCTGTTTTTGAAGTAAGGCCGGGAATTGTACAAACGGATATGACAGCCGGAGCCAAAGAAAAGTATGATAAATTAATCGGAGAGGGGCTCTGTGTACAAAAGCGCTGGGGAGAACCACAGGATGTTGGGAAAGTAGTTGCATCACTTACAAAGGGCGATTTCATGTATTCAACCGGGCAGGTAATCATGGTAGATGGAGGATTAACCATTCCGCGTTTATAATTATCCCTTCCGCAATCAGGCAGTTTTGCTCAACCTGTTCACTCTATTATATTGATTCACCATAAAGAAATCAAAGAATAATTGTAATGACCATCAAAGCAACGACAAATGGCTCTTCTAAAAGTATTGCCCGGGAACTCTTACGCATTCCTGTACTGGTTGCAGCGCTGGGATATATGGTGGACATGTATGACTTGTTTCTTTTCAGCATCAATCGGGTTGCAAGTTTAAAATCCCTGCATATTTCCGGAGAAAAACTGCTGGCGAATGGTATCATGCTGTTGAATTTGCAAATGGCAGGTATGCTGATCGGTGGAATATTTTGGGGAATCATGGGAGATAAAAAGGGAAGACTCTCTGTATTGTTTGGTTCTATTTTGATTTATTCTATCGCAAACATTGGAAATGGATTCGTAACGACCGTCTCGCAATATGCTGTACTAAGATTTATTGCGGGATTTGGACTCGCGGGTGAACTGGGAGCCGGCATTACACTGGTAACAGAAATTTTACCGAAGGAGCGACGTGGTTATGGAACAACCCTGGTAGCTACGATGGGCATTATGGGTGCTTTGCTCGCATACCTTGTTTCTCATCTGTTTGACTGGCGGCCAGCTTTTTTTATTGGCGGTGGCCTGGGATTAATACTCATGTTATTGCGGGTGCGGGTTTTTGAATCGGGCATGTTCATCAGGTTAAAAGAAAAGAACATTAAACGGGGTGATGTGCTTAAATTATTCAATAATAAAACCCGGTTATTAAAATACCTGAACAGCATCCTGATCGGAATACCCATATGGTTTGTAATCGGAATTTTGTTCACATTTTCCCCGGAATTTGGCCAGGCAATGAGTCTTGACCAACCTGTTGATGCAGGTAAGGCAGTCATGCTTGGATTTGCTGCCCAGGTTTTGGGTAACTTAACAAGTGGTTTTCTCAGTCAATATCTTCAGAGCAGGAAAAAAGTAATCTTATTATTTATTTTGTCTTCCTTTTCACTGGTTCTTGTCTGCTTACTGGTACCCATCCATAGCACCCTGCTATTTTACTTACTATGCGCATGTCTTGGATTTTGCTGTGGCTATTGGACGCTTTTCATAACCGTTGCAGCTGAACTTTTTGGCTCCGATCTCCGGGCAACGGTTGCCACCACGGTTCCCAACTTTGTCAGGGGGTCAGTAATTCCGTTAACTATGCTATTTGCATTGGCGAAAAGTCATGTTGGAATTATTCACGGCGCTTTAGCGGTTGGCGTGGTAAGTTTCACCATGGCAATAGTCGCACTCATCTTCCTGGAGGAAACTTTCAAAAAAGACATCAATTTCGTGGAGGATCAATGATCGCTGTTGAAATGCAGTGGCCACCCTAAAAAGACAGTGACTTCCTGTTTTACTGACAAGCTATCCTGCAGATTACCAAAAAGATCCGAAAGGACCAGCTTACGAAAATGCTTTATGTGATCAGCAATTGTAATTAGACGGGAGTTTCCGGACGACGAATAACGGCTGAAACAGACCGTTTAAAAACCCGGAGAAAACAGGGGTTTCTATGCATCAGGGTTCTGGGGAAGGAGTAGATTTACAGAAAATCGTATGATTTATGTACTTTTTAACGTACATTTGAACGTACATAGCAAAACAACATGCAGGCCATTACCATAACACAGCTTCGGGGAAACATTAAAAAGTACCTGGATGAGGTCAGTAAATCGGATGACGTGATCATTGTGCCCCGCACAACGGAAGAGGATGCCGTGGTCATCATGTCGATCAAAGAATATAATTCGTTGAATGAAACAGGCCATCTGCTGTCCTCTGAAAAGAACAGGGCAAGGTTACAGGAGTCCATCAACCAGATCAGTAAGAAGCAAACACGCAAAGTGAAACTGAAAGATCTGTAAATACCCATTCCATCGAATGAATTTTGAATTTACCGAAAATGCCTGGGAAGACTTCGGGTACTGGCTGGAAAATGATCAGGAAATCCTTGGGAAGATCAAAGAATTACTGAACGATATAAACAGAAACCCATTCCGGGGATTAGGCAGACCGGAACCACTACGATACGATTTAAAGGGTTATTGGTCCCGCAGGATAAACGGGGAACACAGACTGGTTTACAAAGTGGAAGGGAGCAGGGGCCGAAATCAAAAATGCTATATTCTGCAATGCAGATACCATTATGATGACTGATGGAAAATGTCAGGTCAATCAGCTAACGCCAATTAGATAGATAAGCCCTCAACTTTTCAGGATTTGTTGGGATCCGGCCTATCAAAAATCATCTTTTCGCCTGATATATTCTTCGAATGAGTTGATGATCAAATTATTCGATTGAACAACCATATATTTCTTAAGCCTTGTATTCTTACTGTCTTTAATCGCAAAGATCGGAATATAACCAGCTCCCTTAAGATCATATTTACAATTATCGAACATAATCCGATACTTGCCATCTTTGACGTCAATCGTCATCACTTCAGTTGTGTATTTGGCTACTTCCAGGTCAGTAACCACAATTTTTCCGGTCAGGGAATCCTGGGTTTGCGCATGTTTTAGCGTATTCCCTAATGTGGTGAAAAGCCACTGGCAGGATTTGGCATAAATGGTGGCCTTGTTCATACTAATGGTGTCGATATAGGTAAAAACAAACGGGTCGGGGAAATTCATTGTATCCGCAATAGCCCGGTCCTCTTTTCTTTGCTCCTTTATTTGCCTGGACACATTTTCCTGGGCGTAAGATATAACGGGTAGTAATAGTGCTAATGCCAGATATTTCATCTCAGGGGGTTTATTCTAAATTACAGTAAAAATGTCTCTGAATGAATAGGATCTGAGTTTTTTTTATTAGCAGTTACTTCCTCTGTGCACAGGCAAATCATAAACGCTGAAATAGCCATTTTTTGAATAATTTTTAACCGGATATTTAGTCCCGTAAATTAATTGGACGCAGGCAGGAGACTGTTAACGGGTTTTTGAATTCACTTTACTGCAAAAGATTCTTCTATTCCTCACGAGATATTTTATGGTTATGTTTCTAAAAACAAAAAAGCCACTTCCAATTAGGGAAGCGGCTTGGGAAAGGAGTCGGCCTAAGGTTTAATGGGTGGCTAGATATGTTATTTCTGTCTGATTTAGTGCCCTGTTGTATATTCTTATTTCATCTATTTTACCATTAAAAAAATAATTATAAAAGGGATTGGAAGCCGCATCTAAATTATCTCTCGCGCCTATCGTAATTGGAATATTATTTAAGACCAGATTGTAATCTGTCGTCCATCCACTATTATTTGGATTGGTAGTAACATCTATTCCATTTACATAAAATTTCATTGCCACGTCTCTGATAATTACGAGATGATACCATTGTGATGTATTAATTGATGCATTTGGTGATGATGCACTATTAAGTGTGCTATAATTATATAGTGACAAAGTATAAGAATTTACAGAAGGAGAAGTAGAATATCCCAGGTTAAAGTACCTATTTCCAAGTGTAGCCACACTGGAATACCAGCCTTTATTGAATATATCACCTGCAGATGTATCGTTTTTTAAAACCCATACTGAAATTGTCATCGCCTGCTGTGAGCCGTAAATATTCTGAGAACTGCTGGCGGGTACGGTTATATAGGACGAAATACCATTAAAGCTGTATGCACTATTTGGTTTTCCGAACCTGTCGGTTGTTAATGTTGCTCCACTGACCGTACCATTATTCCCGTAACCACTGCTGTCAACTGCATTGCCACTAAATGGGTACCATGCTACTAACCCATTTGATAAAGTACCTGGAGGAACATTTAATTGGGAGATTAAGTAGTTTAACTCAGCTAACAAACTGGCATATTCCTGATTAAGTTGTGCAATTTCAGCATTGATCGAACTGATGTCCGCATTCACTGTATTCAACTCGGCATCCAGTTGAACGATTTTTGTGTTAATAACAGCTAATTGAATTTTAATAGAATCAATGCTGGTACCAAGAAGGGCAACATTTGCATTGGTTGTATTCAGTGCTTGCGAAAGAGAATCACATCTTGATTGCAAAGCCTGAATGGATGCCTTAAGTGATGCAATGTCTGCTGAATTATCAACCGACTTTGTGCAGGAGTTGAATACGACACCCATGCCAAATAAGATCAGTATTGATAAGAGAATTACTTTTGCCATAAATTCGATTTGAGGATAAAGATGTATTCCCTGATGTAATAGCGGCCAAACTTTTTATTAAACGACACAAAAACTTATTAAACGACATGGATAGTCTGTTTTTCTATTTGTTACGTACTTTTAATAGAAAAGAGTGTAATAGAAAAAAAATATTTTGGCTTAAGGTTAAGTGCTTAATTTACGTAGATTGAATATTATAAAGACTTAAAATTAGATAAGCTTGTCAGCTAATCGCCCAAAAATAAACGCCCTTATCGTCGATGACGAACACAGTGGGAGAACATCGTTAAAGATTCTGTTATCGAGGGGCTTCGGTCTTATGTTCAATAAAATATCCACTTCGTCAACGCTTGATGACGCGATAAATAAAGCTATATTAAATGTCTATGATTTGATTTTTCTGGATATTGAACTTAAAGGCCATTCAGGCTTTGAGCTGCTACCCCACCTGAAAAGTGGCACTAAAGTGATTTTTGTTACAGCATATTCAGAATTTGCTATTATGGCCATTAAGCAACAGGCATTCGACTACATTCTAAAGCCAATCAATCCCATTGAATTAAAGGAATGCATGTCCCGGTTTCAAAAGGAAATATCCAATTCCCAAACTGTGAAATACCTCACCATTAGGAAGTCCGGAGAATCATTGCCCATATCCCTGGACGAAATTGAATTCATAAGGGCAGATGGGCCATATTCCCACATATTCACCGAAAATAAAATGCAGCACACCACTGCAAGGACTCTTAAGGACTTAAAGAAAATATTGGGTCATGGATTTATCCGAATACATAAATCCTATCTTGTAAATCGGAATATGATAAAGTCCTATAAAAAAGACATGCTCACTACAATAAACAATACATGCCTACCGGTTTCCAGAGTTGGCTCAAAGGAATTATTACAGGTATTTTAATATTTTTATCTACCGTGGCTGTAAAAGCGCAGGATGAAAAGCTGCTGCCTGAAATGGATTATTCTACAGGACTTCAATCCAATGCTGTCAGATGCATCAAAGTGGCTAAAAGCGGGAATGTCTATTTGGGGACAGACAATGGATTAAACATACTTGGAGCATTAACAGTTTTCCAGAATGCAATCATTCAGCAAATCGGAAACAAAAGCGTCTGGGGCTTGGAATTAATGGACAGCCTTTTATTCGTAGGGACAAGGTCTGAAGGGCTCCAGGTCTATAGTATCAAAACCGGAAGGCTTTTATATAATTATTCTGCAAGTGTTATTAGTCTCATAAGAAAAATTAAGGTATTTGATGACCGTGTTTTCATACTAACCAATAATAGTGCGTTTAGATGGCAGAATGGAAAGCTCTCCACGATAAGATATATAAGGCCGGCAAACGGGAGTTTTATCATTGATATTTTTGAGTTCCAAAATAAGATATATGGGATAAATTATCCGGAGAAAAAAATACTTGGGTTCGGCAACAATGAATTTGCAGATAGTCTTAACAAAGAATTTGTAGGTAATGAATTTGATTCCCATTTTCAGGCATTTTGTGCGGAAGTATATGGTGACAAGGTTTTTTTTCCTAGCAGCTACGGAAGCAGGCACCTGATAACTATATGGGAACAGAACAAGCCTCCGAGGGAAATACAAATATTAAAAGACCTGCCAGCCGGATATATCATATGGGACATGAAAGTATTAGGCAGCAAGCTCATCCTTGCCGTGGGTGACACATATTCCAATGAGAAAGGTTTTATTTACATCAAAGACATTCAGCAGGAATTCGATGTCATTGAACCCTCTGATTATGTTAATTGTATAGGTGTTGATTCAATAAATAATGTTTTGTACTATGGCACATTGAATAACGGGCTTTTTTGCCAGCCTGCAATATCAGATTGCCTGACCATTCAAATGTCACAAAATTTGAAACTTTCAGCCGGTGATTCCAATATCACTTTAACAGGCTATGGCGAAGCCCTCGCTTTAAAAAGTGGAAAATTTGTTGCATTACTGAATCACGGACTCAGATTTTCTGATGCCTACTTAAGTACCTCTTATTTAAAGGATAAAATAATTGTATCAGGCAAAAAGGATATAAGAATATTTGATTCCAAAACACTCAATGAGATAAATCTACCGTGGAAACATCCGTTAATTACAAATGAATTAGCTACCTCCGAGTCTTTATCCCTTAAAGAATCAGGGAATGTAACGGTGAATTATGTTTACCGGTTTGATAGTTATGGTCAAGTTCGAAAATACAACCTTAATACCGGTGCAGAAGTAATTTTAAAAGATATTGAGTCTTTTATTCCAGTTACCTTGAAACAGGATGGGAAAATATTCCTGCAAAATAAAGAGAAGGGATTTTGCTTAATTGATGGCATCAGCGCTTATCGGTTAACTTCAAAAAATGTAAATGTGCCTTTTGCAAGGGACTTTGCCGTTATCAGAGATACTCTTTATTTGCTTATCAGGAATTATCTGGAGGAATTGAAGGTGGATTACACCCATCATGCTTTAATTCCAATCAGGTCATTTAATACAATCAATCTGTGTGAAGGGTTTTCTCCACAATGGATATTGTCCAAAAATGATAAACTCTATTTGTTGAACAGTAATGGAATACTGCAAGTTGATCCGCAGAATGGTAGTCCGTTGAATTACTTTTATCTCGGAAATAATTTTAAAATACAAAAGCCGGTCATCGGTGGAAGCAATCTGATATGGGCTACACAAACAATGTTATCAGTTGTGCCATTTGATGAAATTGATAAGCCCATATCTGCGAATAATATTACCGTACTTTCTTTAAAATTTCCCGAAAATCAGAATGAAAACATTGATTTTAAAGTTGAATCAAATATTCAACAATATATCACACAAAGCCATTCATTAAAATCGTTGGAAGTATGGCACGGTGATAAAATGGCTGAAAAAAAGTACACAATCAATAATACATTTAGCTTCAAGAATGGGCTAAAGTACGGTGATTATGGTTTGGTGCTCAGAGCCGGGAATTTCCACTTTAAAAAGTTATTAAGCATTTCATTACCTCTTAATAGAAATCCCTATTTTTTTGGGTCTATTTTTATCTTAATGTCGGTCATTCTTTTACTGGGTTTAATTAACGTAATTAATAAAAGAGTATTAAACAGAAAGCTCGCCCAAGTTAGACTTCAAAGCCTGAAACAGAATCTCAACCCGCATTTTGTTTATAACAGTATGAACCTTATAAGTTCCTTAATATTGGAAGAGAAATATGATGATGCAGTACAAATAGTGGCTGATTTTTCTAATCTGCAAAGAACGTATTTGGAGACGAATAACAAGGATATGATTAGCCTTGAGGAAGAGTTGGAATTTCTGAATGCCTATCTGAAACTTCAGCAGAAGAGGTTTGAGAATGATAATCTTTTTGAATATACGATTGATGTAACCAACGAAATAGAAGGCCACAGGATTATGCTGCCGCCTCTTATATTACAGCCACTTGCCGAAAATGCCGTTAAGTATGGAGTAGTAGGCAGCAAGGCTAATACCAAAATGATACATGTTGAGGTTAAATATAGTAACGATTATTTTATAGTTGGTGTTGAAGATAATGGTATAGATGTGGAAGCGAATTATCATGGATTAGGCATAGGCCATAAGCTCGTCTCAGAAAGAATAACATTGTATAATTCCACTTACGGAACAAATATCAGGTTAGTGGCTGGAATTCCACCCAGTCGCAGCACATCTGGTTACAGGGTTGAATTGGAAATACCCGTATAGTTGAAATCAGCGACCCCGTGCGTGATTTATTTAATCAGGTGAGGATTTGAGCTGCAAAAATAGGAGAGAAAAAAAGGCGGAATGAAACCGTTTTATAATTTGATCTGCAGTCACAATCTGTGACCGCGTTATTTTTATAAATTGAAAGCGTGTCGTAACGTAAAATCGTTAGGAAATTGGTTCATACCGTACATTTCCGCGGGGGATTGTCGTAGGTCTGCCTGACCAGCGTTTTTTTTGCTGATTTCGGTTATGGCCAGCTCCATTTCTGCTCATGCCCAGCGGATATTGTTCAGCACGCCTTTTCCCGCCCTGCATCTGGAACCCGGCCAGGAGGGTACCTGGTTTGTGGACAATGTAGCTTTTAATGCCGTCAGGACCTTTACCGTCGCACTGAATCCGAACGGTGCACCGATCATCGGCGCCAACGGTTCCATTACGAAATCATGGATCCAATGGGATCAGAAAGTGGAGATCACCAACGTCTTCTATATCGCTAAAGGTGAGGCGCACGCATCAGATGGCACCGGCGGACAACGGACCTATCAGGTAAACGTGACCGTGAAAAATCTCAATACCGATCATCCCGCGGACTTTCAACTGCTGATGGCAGAAATATTCCCTAAGTAATCCCTGGACTGACGGCTGCTGTTTTGACCCCCATAAGCTTTAATTTTATATTCCTTACGGTGATCATGAAGACTATCGGATACTCCCTGATCATTTTAAGGAATATAAATATGAAGCAGCATGCCTGAACTGGTTCACCTAAGGCTCTCGGAATTAAACAACCGCATACAAACGGTTATTAAACACTCATTTGACGCCCTTACCTTTTGGGTGATTGCGGATATCACAAACCATACCTTCAGGGCACAGAAGAATTATCATTATTTCGACCTGATCGAAAAAGATCCGCATTCAAGCGATATCATTGCGAAGATATCCGGTAACGCCTGGGGGAAAGGGGCTTTAAGAATAGAACACTTTGAACGGGTAACGGGCCAGCCGTTTACCAATAATATCAATGTCCTGGTCAATGTATCGGTCACTTTTCATCCGGTTTACGGACTGCAGCTGAACCTCCACGACATTGACAGCAATTTTACACTGGGCGTTTTGGCACAGCAGAGACAGGCTACCCTGGA
>DCFT01000184.1:0-964 GCA_002319885.1 Bacteroidales bacterium UBA1797 | reverse complement strand
CCTGGGGGAAAGGGGCTTTAAGAATTGAACACTTTGAACGGGTAACGGGCCAGCCGTTTACCAATAATATCAATGTCCTGGTCAATGTATCGGTCACCTTTCATCCGGTTTACGGATTGCAGCTCAATCTCCACGACATTGACAGCAATTTTACCCTGGGCGTTTTGGCACAGCAAAGACAGGCTACCCTGGACAGGCTGGTGGCGGAAAATCCGGGTTTCATCAGCAAAACCGGGGACCAATACATCACCCGGAATAACCAACTGGATCTACCTGTCGTCATTCAGAAAATCGCGGTGATTACCTCCCGGAATTCGGCCGGGGGTGAGGATTTTAAACATACCCTGGAAAGCAACAGCTATGGGTACCGGTTTTTTATTGACTATTATTATACCGAAGTACAGGGGGAAATCAATGCGGAACAGTTCCTGGGTAAAATCATTGAGGTATTCAATTCCGGGATACCCTATGACGTGCTGGTGATTACCCGGGGCGGCGGCGCGCAGACTGATTTTTTAATATTTGATAATTATTATATTGGCCGGGCGATCGCCAAATATCCCATACCCGTCATCACGGGAATCGGTCACCAGAGAAATGAAACGATCGCCGATTTGATGGCACACACGCAAACGAAAACACCGACGAAAGCGGCCGAATTTATATTGGCGCATAACAAGGCTTTCGAGGAAAAAATTCTCTTATTTCAAAAAAACATATTAATTAAAACGCAGCAGTTGTTTTCGGTGCATTTTCAGTCGCTTTCCCGGCACACAAGCACGGTGGTGAATCAATCCAGGAACTTTATTTCCGGTTACAGGGAAAGCCTGGTGCATATCAACCAGGTGACGATTAATACCTCCAGGTCCATTCTTTTTAAGCATAGATCCGCCCTGGTGGAAATGGCTTCCCGGCTGAGTACCCGGCCGAAAATCATATTGCAAAACTTATCCGGGGATATCCG
>DCFT01000119.1 GCA_002319885.1 Bacteroidales bacterium UBA1797 | reverse complement strand
TGATAAACAATATTCAAACAGGATAGTTGTATATTGCGCAGGATATTTTATTATGCAAATTAAGCAATAAATAATCCCGCAATACTTTCCAGGTTATCTGTTTATTAATATATAATTTTTGAATATTACCGGCTGCTTTAATATTCTTTTTGACGTGAAGATAACTTTCCGGTTTCTGATTTTCACACTTATTTCAGCAGAAAGGGTATTAATTTCCTGTGGTTTTTATACCTTTTTTTTATTCGTATCGTATAGCTTTTACCGGATTTATTGTTGCCGCCTGCCAGCTCTGCAATGTTATTGTCAGTATAGCAATTCCAAAAGCAATAAGACCTGCCAGGATAAATAATCTCCAGCTAACTTCTGTTTTATAAGCAAATGATTGAAGCCATTTATGCATGGCATAGAAAGATATAGGGAGGGCAATGACAAAAGAAACCGCAATCCATTTTACAAAGTCTCTGTTCAGCATAATCAGGATCTCAGAAATTTCAGCTCCATTAACTTTGCGGATACCTATCTCTTTAATTCTGCGGCTTGTATTGAATGATACTAATCCTAAAAGCCCCATACAGGCTATCAGAATGGCAATTACTGTAAACAGGCTTATCAGTTTCCCAAGCCTCATCTCCGATTTATACTGTGCATCAAAAGATTTATCAATAAAGAAATACTCAATTGGAAGATCTTTGTTAAATTGTTCCCAGACTCCTTTAATCGTTTTTATGTCCTGGCTGAAATTCCCCGGCAACAGTCTCAGAGACAGATATCCCTCAGTTTTAGCAGCTTGTATGATAAGCGGGAATGATTTGTCGCGTAATGATCTCATATTGAAGTCTTCCATAATACCTATCACCCTGAGGTCCTGATTTGTATTATCGCAATGGACAATCTGACTGCTATAATCAGTAATACCTAAGATTTGTGCAGCTGTTTCGTTTATAACAATGTTATTCTCTTCTGAATTTATATCATTCTGAAAGAACCTTCCTTTCTTCAGATTAAACTTAAACGTTTTCTGAAAATCGATATCAACCCTGATATAGTTAAAATAGGAAGATTTTTCGTTGCCTTTAAGTCTGTAGATCATTTTTGAATCCTCATCTGTGGTCGGTACTGATGAAGAATATGAAGCTGATTCAACAAATGGGTTATGGAGCAATTCATTCTTAAAGCTGATACGGCTGTTTTCATCAAGATTGTAGGTTCCTTTTACTACCAGCACATTCTCCTTGCTGTAACCCGGGTTCTGATTCTGTAATAAGAAGATTTGTTTCCTGATTGTAATTGTGGTAAAAATCAGGACGATAAAAATGATGAACTGGAAAGTTACCAGGATTCCCCTGGACCATGAGCGGGTTTTCCCTGGTAATGTTGTCTCTTTAAGAACATCGATCGATTTAAACCTGGTGATATAATAGGCGGGATAGGCTCCCGCCAAAAGAGTGATCAGTACCGGGATTGTAAAAATTGTGATCAGAGTATATTTGTTAAGAAAAAATCGTGGTTTTATTACAAATTCAGAATAATTGTTCAACAAAGGCATCGTTTCAATTAAGAATATCAGTGCGATCAGCATTGCTATGAGGCATTGAAGAAACGTTTCAGTCAAAATCTGATTAACAGACAGCCTGTGCGAAGATCCGAGAATGCTTTTAATACCGACTTCTTTTGTGCGTGAAGAAGCCATGGCGGTGCTGAGATTTATAAAATTTATGCAGGCAATAAGTAATATTAAAAGTCCAGTAATACCTAATATGACAATAAACCGCAAATTCCCTGTCGTTTTCAGGTTTTCCTTATAAACAGATGAATGAAGGTGTATATCTTTAAGCGGTTGGAGTTCATATTTCAGGTAATTACCCTTGCTTTCAAATTCAGAAAGAGACATTCCCATTTTTTCTACAGTTGCTTCAAGATACTTCATTGGAAACGCTTCATATTTTTTAATAAATTTTGCCATATCCGTACCTTTCCTGATAAGAATATAAGTGTAGATTTCTATAGACTGGGCCCAGTGTTCATCTAATTTTTCTTTTGGCAATGATGAAAATGAGGCTAATAAATCGAATTGTAAATGTGAGTTCTCAGGAATTTTATCTAAAACTCCAGTTACAACAAAGCTTGTCTTTTTATTATACAGGAAAATGGTTTTTCCCAAAGGATTCTCATCTCCGAAGTATCTGGCAGCTGCTTTTTCAGAAAGCAGGATACTGTTTGGCTGAGATAAAGCGGATTTCGGATCGCCTTCCAATAATTTAAAATCAAAAACTTTGAAAAGAGTTGAATCAGCGTACCAGATTTTATCCTCAATGAATTTTTTATTTTCATAGCGGGTAAGGATATTATCGCTGGAAAAAAGTCTGACCGTTTCTTCCACTTCAGGAAGGTCACGTTTTGCTGCAGCAGCCAGAGGAATCTCCGAAAATGCTGTTATCTCTTCAGTATCTCCGAATTTCAGGGTCATAACACTTCTGAATATTCTATCCTCATTCGAAAAGAACTTGTCGTAGCTCAATTCGTTCATCAGATAGGTAGTTATATAAATAAATGCAGTAAACCCGATAGCAAGACCTGCTATGTTTAAAAAAGAATTATATCTGTGTCTTTTAAGATTTCTTACAGCTGTCTTTAAAAAATATATTATCATATCTATATGTCTGAATTATATTTATGGCGAGCCAAAAGAGTGCCAAAGTTATATGTATCAGGTATACAGTTTTATATATATTATGGTTCATTAAGAACGTATAGAAACTTTACAGATAAACGTAAAATATTTTTACAGTTCCTTAACGTTATATTTATCTTCAGGTGCAGAATTGTATGATTCATGGAGTGTCCGGAGAATCAGCTGCCTGAATTACATTCGCTATAACAAGTTAATTTT
>DCFT01000011.1 GCA_002319885.1 Bacteroidales bacterium UBA1797 | reverse complement strand
AAACCGCCGGGCCGTTAGCTGCAAGGCAAATTTACCCCAAGTCCTCATTCCACCGGGACCTCCGACGCGCGCGCAAGAGTTTTGAAGCCCTTCCCTGCAACCGTCCCTTCGCTTCAAAACACATGCTTTTTTGCCCGCCCGGACTCCGCCATCTAGACAATTTTAACATAGCATGACAAATTCTGCCCGTTTATCGGGACTTTGACATCTGGACAACTTCATAATATCGTATCACTTTGTAATATTTTAAAAGGGAAATGCTTATAAGCGCCAGTTTTCAGTTAAGAGAAATATCTTACATCGTTGAAAAAGATAGTGCTCTTAAACCAAGTTAGGAATAGAATACTTATATTAACATCTATGAGACAATCAGAAAGGAACATTATTATCGGACTCCTGGTAATTATCTACATAATAATAGTAGGAGATAAATTTAAGGACAATACCCTATTGCAGAATACTATTGCGATTGCATGTAGCGCCATAGCGCCAATATTGGTTTACTTCGTCGATCAGTTTTTAACGAACCTTAACAGGATCAATCTTTGGTATCTTTCAAAAATCAAATATCGAAGGCAAAAAATAAGAGTTTCAATGTCATATCAGTATAGAATACATGTAAATGATAAATATTTATTGGTTAAAAATTCAACATGGAACTTTTACCAACATGTAGGTGGTGTTTATAAGGTTTTATCAGGAGACGAGGGATTCTTAAAAGACAATTTTGGTTGGGAACTTGATAAAAAAATGAGAACCTCTGGGGAAAAACACAATGATCTACGAGGATTTATACCAATGACAAATTTGCTAATATTCCTTGATTGGTTTAAATCTCAAAAAAACAGAGAGGTTTCTCATTGGCGAGAATTTTGCGAAGAGTTAATTATTCCTGGAATTCTTGATTTTGGAATTTTTAAACATTTTGAATACAGGTATGCTGGTACAGTAGTGACTCCAATTAAAAAATCAGATGTTTTTAATTGCCTTGAGCTTTTATCTTACGATGTATATGATGTGATCCCTAATCAAGAGCAGCTTTATCACCTTGTAGAAACCCAAAAAAAAGATATTGAATTGTATAAGTGGATCAACGAGACATTAATTCAGGCCAACGGATTTAATGATCGTGAACGTAAACCTGAAATAACATTAGGGCAACACACAAAATGGATTCTTAATTTAAAATACTCAAATACCTAAAGCCATGTATTTCCTAAACAATCAAATTGCTCAAATCGACGACCTTCTCGCTAGAGCTGCAGAAAAACTTCAACTTGACAAATCAAGGAGAGAAAAAATTGAAAGTACTTATAAAGCAGTACAAGATTTTATTAATAATGATAGCTCTTTTTTCAAAGATGCTGATTTTGAAATTTACCCTCAAGGTTCTGTAAGAATAGGCACAACCGTTAAACCGATTGAAAGAAACGAATTTGACCTAGATATCGTTCTTCATATAAAAGGTAAAAACTATCAGGAAAACAATCCACTTAAAGTATACGGGGAATTAAAAAGAAGATTACAGGAAAGTGAGAAATACAATAATATGATTGAGTTAAAAACCAGGTGCATTCGTCTAAATTATTCTGGTGATTTTCACATGGATATACTACCTGGTTGTCAACAGAATAAAGCTAATGATAATATAATTATGATTCCTGACAGAGAATTAAAAGAATGGTTATCAAGCAATCCACGTGGTTATGGTGATTGGTTTATTCAAAAAGCGAACACTGTCCAACAGACACTACTTGAAAAAGCCTATGCTGCTGAGAATTTACCTACTGATGAATACGCCTCTAAAAAACCACTTCAAAGGGCAGTACAGATAATAAAGAGATTTCGAGATTTGCATTTTGAGAAAGCTAAAGAATATTCCACTCCTAGCATTGTATTAACAACGATCGCCGGTGAATACTACAAGGGCGAAGATTCAATTTTCTCAACAATAGATAGTATTGTTAGTCAACTTAATCAGAAAATCGGACTTAGTCCAAAAACTAGAATTAAGGTCACAAATCCAGTGAATCCAAATGAGGATTTTACTGACAAATGGGAAAATGAACCTGGTTACTATATCGCTTTCTCAAAATTCATAAGTTCATTATATTTTAGTTGGCAAAGCTTAAAAAAAGAGCAAGGAGTTATCGAAGAAAGCAATATTCTTAAAAGCATTA
This sequence comes from Bacteroidales bacterium UBA1797, assembly GCA_002319885.1. GTDB lineage: Bacteria > Bacteroidota > Bacteroidia > Bacteroidales > VadinHA17 > LD21. The sequence continues at coordinate 9,244 of DCFT01000011.1, read as the reverse complement.
TAGGAGACAATTTATATAGTGAATCATTGAAAGATCAAAGTTTATTAGTGGATGATTATCGAAAAAAGGGTAAATTGTTTTCCTCTACGATTTCTGGAGCATTAACTGCCAATAAAGATTCCACTAAACCTATTCAGAAGAATACATTTTTTGGGAAATGAGACCATATTGGAAAAAAAATCTAAGTATTGCAGACCAATACGCAAGACTAAAAAGGGATTATCCACAATTTAAAACGCTATTAATAAGAGAGACTATTAACGTAAAAGGGACAATCTGTCCAACACCTAGATCAAATACTTATAATTTCAAACTAAACTTTAAGATTGGAGAGAGGCCTCAAATAAAAATCACACGACCAGAACTGAAAAGAAATTTTAAAAATGATAAGATTCCTCATGTTTATGCTGGTAATGAGTTATGCCTTTACTATCCAAAATATAGAGAGTTCTCTTCAAAACAACCAATTTCGGATTATATTATACCCTGGATTAGTCTTTGGCTATATTATTATGAAATCTGGCATGCCACTGGTGAATGGATTGGAGGTGGATTCCATCCAAAAATCAAAGAATAAGAAACCTCCAGTTTTTTGCTGATTTTTACTGGAACATTGCTTCGGGGCCCACCACCAGCCTATTAATCTAGTATAAAATAAGAATAGCCTTAACATTTACTCTTTTCAAATGATACAACTAATTTGTAAAACATAAACATCTAATTATTATGACTACCCAAAGTGATGAAAGGGCTAAATATCTTAATTTGATTCTTGAATCAAAGGCCACTAAAAAATTAATTGTTGCGGGTCCCGGCACAGGTAAAACTTATACATTTAAAAAGTTTTTTAATCATCTCGGTCCTGGTAATTATCTTGTCCTCTCATTTATTCGTAAGTTGGTTGATGATTTAGCAAAAGATATCGGTGATACAGCTGAAGTTAAAACTTTTCATGCCTTTTGTAAAAGAATACTTCATGAAGTTCAAGGGAAAGTCGATATATACCATAGGTTAACACAAATTATTCAAAAAGACTCTGAATTACTTGGATACACTTATTCTGATTTTGAGTCTAAATTCAGAAATCTTGAGGAAAAAGCACCAGAAATTGAATTTTATATCTCAAGAGGGGATTATTACGAGCATTTGTGCTTCGATGATTCTGTCTATAGATTATATAGGCTTCTCAAAGATGATGAATCAATTCTGGATAATTATGACCATATTATTGTTGATGAATATCAAGACTTTAATAAACTTGAGGTTGAATTTCTTAAAGTGCTAGAAGAAAAAGGTCCAATACTAATTGTAGGTGATGATGATCAAGCCATTTATGAAGGAAGAAGTTCTTCTCCAGATTTCTTAAGAGAAAAATACAATTCCGGAGATTATGAAATTTTTGAATTACCTTATTGTAGCCGATGCCCAAGTGTAATTGTAGAGGCAGTAAATGAATTCATAATTAAGATTATAAATGGCGGTGGATTGTGCGAAAGATTAGAAAAACAATACTTTCCTTTTACGGAGGGAAATGAAGAATTAAATAACTACCATCCCAAGATAAACATTGTTACAGTTCCTGTAATAGCTACTATTGCAAAATATATTGATGTTGAGATTTCAAAGATTCCGAATCCTGATATAATTGAGTCAAATGACAAGAATAATAAATACCCTACAGTTTTGATAATTGGGCAAAAACATTACCTGTCAGAACTTCAAAAGATTTTGAAAAAAAAATATCCAAATATTATTTATGAATCAAAATCCTCGGATGACACTAATAAAGTTTTAGATGCGATAAAAATTCTTCTTAAAGATGATTTTTCAAATTTGGGTTGGAGAATTATTACTGAAGAATTACAAAGTGCTTTGGTATTAAAATCAGCTGTTCTGGCATCTCAGAAAGGCCTTGCAATTTTCGAAGTAATACCTGATGATTTTCTAGAAGGCATATCAGAAATTCTTGAAATAATTAAGGATGTTAAAAAAACGGAGAGGGAATTTACAGAAATTGAAAAATCAACTATATTAAGTGGATTGAAAGAATATTCTGAGGAGGTAATTAATTATTTTTCACCTTCTGAGGAAGAAGAAGAAATTGTTGAGGATCCAAGTATTCCAACTATTCTTCTTCGCACTTTCGAAGGGAGTAAAGGGCTATCCGGTGGTCATGTCTTCATAGTTGGAGCAAATAATAATTCAATGCCAAAAATTAATTCTGATGACACGATTAGTGATATAGAATGCTCAAAGTTTATTGTAGCCTTGACAAGGACTAGAAAACAATGTCATATAATATCAAATCATTGGTTGAATTCTCCTTTTGGGAAAGGGAAAACTAAACTTCCCAAATTTGAAAGATCATATTTTGTTGGTTTAATTCCATCAAATCTCCTTAATAATTTGGGTTTTATGATGGCTAAAGACATAAAGTAATTTACTCAAAAAAAAATTATGTATTTAACATATGTGGACCATAATATTTTAACTAAAACTGTATTAAAATGGCAAATTTTTCGGAAGAACAAATTAAAAAAGTATGGGAAAAAGCCACTATAGTTAGTGGAAATGACTCTAATGTATTCAGAAAAGATCAATGTGGTGCCTGGATTGCACGTCAACAATATGGTAATAGGAAATCAAGCTATGGCTGGGAAATTGACCATATTACTCCTGAATCAAAAGGTGGCGGCGATGAATTATCAAACCTTCGACCTTTACAATGGGAAAATAATATGTCAAAATCATCTGGCAACCTTGTATGCGTTGTCACATCAAAAGGCACTGAAAATATAAATAAGTGATTACTTCCCCGCCTTATTATATTTCGGTTTCGATCTGCTGATAATATTCGCCTCTTTTTCTCTTGCCTCATCAATTGAGGAAAACTGCTCAATAACAACCTTAGTTCCCGGGATTACTCCGATATGCTCCTCAATTCGCTCATTTACCCTACCCCGCTTTGCTGAGCCGGTATAGACATTCTCATCAGATTTTGATAAAATCTTATAGACCACAGGCTTGTCGTTCGGAAGATCTTTAATGTCTTCCTTTTTGTAATTCACTTTTTTTGTACTCATGGCTTTTATTTTTCTTCAAAATTACGTGCACTTCAGTACTTTGTCAAAGAATTCTTCCAAAATATATTAACTTCTATACTAGAAGTAATAAACACGGATAATGTAAAAGAATCCTTAAATTTATTGCTCTAATATTTAATCCATGCAAATCAATATCCTTGACGTACGAAAATCTCTTAACAAAGCCTATTTGAAAGTCAAACCAAACCGGACCCAAATCGAGACTTTCAAGAAGAATATCATTCACCTTTTTGATCATATTGATGAATCCGAATCAGAAGAGTTTCATAAGAATATTATTTCTGAATTTCTTAAGGATACTTATTATTCACCTACCCATTATATTAATACCAAAGGACGAGCTGATCTGGTAATACATACTGGCAAAAACACTGATACTTCTGTTGGTGTACTTTTTGAAACCAAAAAACCGGGCAGTAGATCCGAAATGCCAACTACTGATAATCTCAATGCTAAAGCTTTCTATGAACTTATATTATATTTCCTCCGGGAAAGGATTACCAATAAGAATATCGATATCAAATACCTTATAACCACAGATATTTACGAGTGGTTTATCTTTTCATCTAATGATTTTGAAAAATTATTTACAAACGACAAAAGTTTTGTCAGTCAGTTTATTGACTTTGAAGAGGGTCGCCTGGCAGGAAATACCACTGATTTTTTCTACAATAAAGTGGCCGCTCCATTTGTCGAAAAAAACGAGTCACAGATAACAGCGACATATTTTGACATCAGGGAATATGAATCTATATTCAGGAATGATGATAACCAGGATGATAACCGGCTTATTCCTCTTTATAAGATATTTTCACCAGAACACCTGTTAAAGCTGCCTTTCACAAATGACAGTAACTCTCTGGATAAATCATTTTATTCTGAGCTTCTGCATATAATCGGACTTGAAGAATCTAAAGCAGGAAATAAAAAGGTAATCGGAAGAAAAAAAGAGGGAAAGAGAAATCAGGGCTCCCTTCTTGAGAATGCTGTCACTATCCTTAAATCTGAAGATTGTCTTTCCCAAATCCAAACACGTTCGAATTTTGGTAATACGACTGATGAACAACTTTTTAACATTGCCCTTGAATTATCAATTACCTGGATAAACAGGATACTGTTTCTTAAGCTGCTTGAAGGACAGCTTATAAAATATAATGGTAATGATAAAGCATTCAGGTTCCTTAACATTGAAAATATTAATGATTTCGATGAACTGAACAAGCTCTTTTTCCAGGTTCTTGCTGTGAAAGAAAATGAAAGGAATAATTCCATCAAACAAAAATTTGCCAACGTTCCATATCTGAATAGTTCACTTTTTGAACCTTCTGAGATTGAACATAAAACCATCAGGATCAGCAACCTTGATGATCATGCTAAACTCCCGCTGATAACCAATACTGTTCTTAAAGATAAAACCGGAAAGAAAAGGACAGGTGAAATTGAACCTCTTGAATATCTTCTTGGATTTCTTGATGCATATGATTTCTCAAGTGAGGGATCGGAAGACATTCAGGAAGAAAACAAGACTCTAATAAATGCATCTGTTCTTGGTCTGATCTTCGAAAAAATAAATGGGTATAAAGATGGGTCCTTTTTTACTCCTGGCTTTATCACAATGTACATGTGTCATGAAACTATTACCAGGTCAATTGTTCAGAAATTCAATGAATCAAAAGGCTGGGAATGCGAAACAATAAAAGATGTTTATAATAGAATCACTGACATTGCCGAAGCTAATCGGATAATTAACAGTATAAAAATCTGCGATCCTGCCGTCGGTTCCGGACACTTCCTTGTTTCTGCCCTCAACGAAATAATTGCAATTAAATCGGATCTGGAGATTCTTTCTGATAAAGAAGGCAAACGATTAAAGAACTATAACATTGAAGTAATTAACGATGAGCTTTTAATTACTGATGAACAAGGAAATTTCTTTGAATACGATCTAAAAAATAAAGAGAGTCAGCGAATTCAGGAAAGTCTCTTCAGAGAGAAACAGTTGATAATTGAAAATTGCCTTTTTGGAGTCGACATAAATCCTAACTCGGTTAAAATATGCCGTCTCAGGCTTTGGATTGAATTGCTTAAGAATGCATACTATAAGCCTGGTAAAAGTGTAAAAGAACTTGAAACTCTTCCAAATATTGATATTAATATAAAATGCGGAAATTCACTTATAAGCAGGTATTCATTGGATGCAGATATCAAAACTGCATTGAGATCGAGCAAATGGACTGTTGATAACTACCGTGAAGCAGTAATGACATACAGAAATGCGCAGTCGAAAGATGAAAAACATGCAATGGAGGAGCTAATTAAAAAAATCAAAAGTGATTTTGAAACGGAGGTAGCACTAAACGATAAACGGTTCTTAAAACTAAATAAATTTAAAGGAGACCTGGTAAGTTTGTCAGCCCAGACCTCCCTATTTGAGCTCTCGAAGAAAGAAAAAGACGAATGGAACAAAAAAGTTAACAAACTAACTGTTGAAATTAAAACCCTTGAAGAACAGATTGCCGAAATAAAAAGTAACAAGATTTATGAAAACGCTTTCGAGTGGCGTTTTGAATTTCCGGAAGTACTCAATAACAGTGGTGATTTTGAGGGTTTTGATTTGGTTATTGGTAATCCTCCATATTTTATAATGACAAAACAAAACATGGATAATGTTTTATTAAGTATGTTAATAAATGAATACTCTTCAATTAAAAAAGCAAGCTCAAAAAACATTTTCACTCTGTTTATAGAAAAAGGCATAACTCTACTTAATAGAAATGCAAACCAATCAATGATTGTACCTGAAGGACTTTTTACAACAAGAAGTTATACTGATTGCGTGAACTTCTTAAATTCTAATGGCACCACTGAGAATATCACTACTATTGAAGGGATGGTATTTGATGAAGCAAACACAGGTAATGTTATATTTATTTTTTCTAAAAATTCAATGAGAAAAACAAAAAGATTTCATTTCAATTCAAATAAAGAATTAATTGTAAAAGAAATAGAGGACTTATCATTAATTCAGAAGATAAACAAGAGTAAATCAGTTGTTCCCCTTACAGAGGTCTGTAATTTATTTAAGGGTATGGTTGTACAGGATAGGAAAAATTATATTTTCGATGAAAAAGAAGAAGGAATAGAAAATATTTTTTTATTAGGGAATTGTATCTCAAAATGGACAATTGACAAATTTAAATATGCAAATTACAATTCTCTGACAATAATCGGTGGCACAAAATCAAAAGAGAAACATGCCATTTCCCCACGAATCTTGATTAGAAGAACCGGAGATTATCTTTGCTGTGCTTACTTAGAAAAACCTGCCTTAACTGAAAGTACATTATACTCGTGCTGGTCTAAGACCAGTGAATTTTCAAACAAGTATATTTTAGCGCTTCTTCACTCAAAACTTTTTAATTATTACATTAAGAAATTAATGATTACTAACCAACAAGCATTTCCTCAAATTCTTATGACCGACCTTGAGTCCTTACCAATAATGAAAATTAGTTTTGAAGAACAGCAAGTGTACATCTCTATAGTTGAGGAAATTTTAGAAATAAAAAAGTCTGGTTCTATCAATGATACAGAAATATTGGAAACTGAGTTAGACTGTTTAATATATGAGTTATATGGATTAACAAATGATGAAATAAGCAGTGTTGAAAACAGATAAAATACTAATCTCCTTTTAAAAATAATTTTATGCCTCCAGGATATGTAAAAACAATTCGTGATGAGATCCTATATGAATATGCCAAACTCATCTCAAGATCTTCTCTTGGAGAAATAAACTATGGATTTGTCACAGACAGATTTAAAAAACTCAGGAGTAATGAAATTCATATATCTGATACAATAAGAGAATGGGAAAGAGAACATGATCTTCCACAAGAGTGTGTATTTTGCGGAGCGAATGACAACCTCACAACGGATCATCTGGTACCTAAGAACCGGGGAGGTGATAATTCTGCTGACAACCTTGTCCTTGCATGTTCCTCTTGCAACTCTTCCAGAGGAGACAAAGGTATTTTCGAGTGGTTGGGGCTTGTAAAGAAAGACGATCTCCATAGACTTGTAGCAGGTAAATACCTCAAACAACTTTTACAGATTCATCAAGATGAGGGTACATTAGATGTTTCTAAGGATAGCCTAAAATCATTATGTGAAAAATGCCCACTTCCTGAAGTGTGCTCTGAATGGAATTCGGTCAATAAACTTACTTGTTTCTGTCTTGAAAGTATATTGCCCTATAAATCATAGAAATAAAGAAGGCGGTACATTTTGTATCGCTGCATTTCCTTATGTGGAACAAGGAATCCTCTCGTGCTAAGTGGAATAATGTTAAATGTACCGCCTGTAAAACAAATATACAATATTCTTAAAAACAGAAATAATTACTATCCCGGTTCTTTTGTAAACAGTTGATTTCGTGAATTCGTTGAGAGACTTTTCAGAAGATAAGCCAATGCAGCACTAATACCAGCTATCAGAACCGGCTGAAGGTGTGGCCAGTCAAATGATACTCCTGATCCAAGTATCTTTATGATCCCATCGATCAGTGCAGCAAGGAATGCAATAAGAAGACCATTTAACAGATCCCTCCAGTCAAGTGTGAAAATTTTCGATTTCATTCTTCAGATTTTAAAATGAATAATCTCTTTCTGTTACTTTTCAAGCACAACATTGAGGTCGCTCCTCTCTCCGTCAGAAATGCTTACAGAAACCTCTTTGTCTTTATAACCCGGCTTTTGTACCAATACTTTGTAAGTTCCGGATTGCATATTTTTTATTTGAAAACTACCTTTTGATGCAGTTTTCTTTGTCATTTTACCGTTTCCAGATGCAAGCTCCATGTTTATGTTCTCATGTTTAAATGTAAAAAGAACTCCGCTCACAGGTGTGCCTGTTATTGCATCAGTGGCTTTGGCTTTTAGGGAAACATTTCCGGTATTTGTATCAACGAGTTTCCGGGCTGTTTTATATGCAGTTACAAAATCAACCTGTTCGTCTTTTACGATACCCACTGCGAAATCCATCATTTCAAGAGCCTTGTCCGCAGTTTCAAAAAGTACACTCAGCCTTTCGGTGGCTTTCTTCCTTTCACCGATTGTTGATCTTGGAGTTTTTAAAACATTATTCAGGGCAGTGATAGTATCTATAAAAACCTTTTGGGTCTCAGGCGTAATACCATGTTCAGCCAGTTTTCCGATATTCTCTTCAGCGCTCGAATAAATAACCATTGCTTTTTCTATCAGCGTTGTTTCAGCAAACCTTTCCAGTTGTGCTTCATTATACCTGACTTCGTTGAGAAGCTTATCACTGTTAATGAATTTAGCAAGGGCCGCAACTTTTCTTGAATTTTTTGCAGCCATAGTTATCAGAGTCTTTTTCAACTTGTTTTTATCACTGGCAACCCCTGTTTTGTCAGTTCCTTGTAGCTTACCGAGTTCCTGGATCTCGTTGGTAGTGTTCTGAAGGATTGAATAATTCTCCATGAATTTTGGGATAGTTTTTGCAACCGCTTCATTTAATGTTACACAATTGCGTACTGTCAATTGCATGTTCAACTTAATTTTTTGTTCTGTGTTCATGTCATTAATTTTTAAGGTTTGTAATTGAAGACACTTTAATATGATGTTGGTATCTGTTGAAACAAAAATCATTGCCGCTACTTACATGATCATTCCCTCTTTCACCAAATTGGTTCCCTCTGATCTGGAATTCATTCCCGCTCATCCGGAATTGAGTCCCGCTAATCGGAAATCTGTTCCCTCTCATAAGGAATTCGTTCCCTCTCATCAGGAATTTGCTCCCTCTCACCCGGAATTCGTTCCCTCTCATCGGAAATTCGTTCCCTCTAATCCGGAATGTGTTCCCTCTCACTCGAAATTCGTTCCCTCTGACAAGGAGATTGTTCCCTCTTATAAGGAATTTGTTTCCGGCAATCAAAATTTGAGTAAGAAATTCTTCATTATACAATTGAGTGGTAGAATTACCGGATTGCTTAATCGGAATACTGGTCAGTATAGTCCGGCTAGGGATGCTCTTGATGTTTTTAGTACTGTTCACGAGTCGAAACATAAATTCCACTTACGAAATTATGTAACCAATCAATACAAGTCAATTCCACTTAA
>DCFT01000059.1:6495-27218 GCA_002319885.1 Bacteroidales bacterium UBA1797 | reverse complement strand
TTAAGCTGCATTTCGGAGAACCCGGTAACCTTGCTTACCTAAGACCAAACTATGCAGCCCGGATAGTAAAGTTCCTGAAAGGAAAGGATGCTATCCCGTTTCTTACTGATTGCAACACTCTTTATTTTGGAAGACGCTCAAATGCCCCTATGCATCTTGAGGCTGCGTTCGAAAATGGATATAATCCTCTTACCACTAATTGTCCGGTAATAATTGGTGATGGAATAAAAGGAACCGATTATCGCGAAATCGAGTTGAATCTCGAGTTTTGTGATACAGCCAAAATCGGAAGCGCGATAGCCGATTCAGATGTTATTATTTCAATGAATCATTTCAAGGGCCACGAAATTACCGGTTTCGGAGGTGCAATTAAGAACCTTGGGATGGGTTGTGCTTCTGTTGGCGGTAAGCTCTTTCTCCATTCAGGATCTTCACCGGAAATATTTGAAGAGAATTGCACAGGATGCAGAGTGTGCGAGAAATATTGTGCACACGATGCTGTTGCGGTTGGCAAAGATAAAATTGCACATATCAACTATGAGAAATGTGTGGGATGCGGACAATGTGTTGCCGTATGTCAGTATGATTCTGCAAGAGTTGTCTGGCAAAATTCTTCAGAAATAGTCTGCAAAAGAATTGCAGAATATTCCCTGGCTGTTGTGAAAGATAAACCTGCTTTTCATATCAATTTTATAATGAATGTATCACCGGATTGTGATTGCTGGGGATATAATGATTACCCATTGGTACCAGACCTTGGAATAGCAGCTTCGTTTGATCCCGTAGCTCTTGATCAGGCATGCGCAGACCTGGTTTTGGCAGCTCCTGTACTCCCGGGGAGCAGGATATGTGATGACCATAGTGAGAGCGACATGACAGGGGAAGATAAATTTAAACTGGCTCATCCTGATACCTTCTGGCAAGCCGGACTGGAGCATGCCGTCAAGATAGGACTTGGAAACAGAGAATACGAATTAGTAACTGTTTAATAAATAATAAGTCATAACTTTTTACCTTTAAGACGCAAAGACACCAGGTTTAACCAAAAACTCATCATTAATCCGAATTTCTGGGGAACTTTTGTGGCTATCCGCTTTGTTGCGGGAAAGAAATACAAACAGGAATACTATATTAATTTAATGAATGCAAAAGTAAGTATCGCACGACTGTCAATAGTATCCAACACTCTTCTGATTTTAATGAAGTTAGGAGTCGGATTAATCAGCGGATCGGTAAGTATAATGTCTGAAGCAATCCATTCTTCGATGGACCTTATTGCGGCGGTAATTGCATTCTTTTCTGTCAGGGTTTCTGATAATCCTCCCGATTCAAGACATCCCTATGGTCATGGTAAAATTGAAAACATTTCGGGAGTCATAGAATCTCTCCTGATTTTCCTTGCAGCAATCTGGATCATTATTGAAGCTGTCAAAAAACTCGTCGGTGAGAAAATTGAACTTGATTCCATTGCTTTGGGATCGCTGGTAATGCTTATCTCTGCAATAGCTAATATCTTTGTTTCACGAAAATTATATAAGGTAGCCCGTTCGACCAACTCTATCGCACTGGAAGCTGATGCCCTTCATCTTAAAACCGATGTTTATACTTCCCTGGGAGTTTCAATCGGCCTTGGACTTATTGCCATTACCGGAATAAACTGGCTTGATCCTGTCATCGCTATACTGGTCGCATTGTTTATAATCAAAGAGGCATATCACCTTCTCAGAAAAGCTTTTACCCCCCTAATCGATACTGCATGGAACAACGATGAAATTATAGAGCTTGAAAAAAGATTAACCGGTCTTGATGTTAGTTATCATGATCTCAGAACAAGGGTTGCAGGAAATTACCGTTTTATAGATATTCACATTCAGATCCCTGAAAATGAAACTGTCGGAAGTGCTCACAGATACTGCGACAAGATAGAGAACGAACTCAGAAGCGTTTATGAAAATCTGACAGTGACAATTCATGTGGAGCCCAGCTAAAGAACACCTTCCGGTTTCTTTCTGAAAGCTCCTGCCAGCTCATGCCTTGATTTTTCCCTGGCTCTTATCTCAGGTATAAGATCCTGCCCTTCCAACCTGAATTTTTCATCCTTTTCCGGATTATTAAGATATATTACAGTTCCCGGATCAAGACCTTTTAAAATCAAAACCTTTTTTTCATTTGAAATGCCGAGAAGAACAATCTGTTTGGTACCTTTCTTCGTATAAACAAATGGTATAGTGTCAGCTCCTGCCTGTACACATTCTATTGGAACATAAATTGCATCTTTCACAGTTGTGACAATTATTTTATTACCTGTAGTCATCGAAGGTCTGAGTGCAGGATCAATTCCATCCACTTTTATCTGAACTTCAAATACTTTGTCATTGGTATTCTGCAGTTTTTCACCCACATTGGCTATGAAAGTTACAACTCCCCTGAACCTCTTCGCCGGGAACGCATCAACTGTAATGTTTACATCCTGACCTATTTTAATTTTACTCACATCAATCTCATTAATATAAGTTTTTGAAACCATTGAAGTCAGATCAGGAAGTGTTGCCACTACCCTATCGAACGGGTTGATCATTGATCCGACTTTTCTTTTCGTACCTGACCATTCCTTCTTATAAATAACCATACCTGATGACGGCGCTTTTATGGTAAACTGAGACAATACTTCCTCAATATCTTTAACCCTGCGTGATACCTTATTTACCCAGTATTGCTGGCTTGCTATATCAGTTTTATTTTGTGCCATTACCTGAATATAACTTCTTTTTTGTTGTTCCAGAGTTCTTTGGGCTTTATCGAGTTCAATTTCAGCTTCCCTGATTGTTGTAGGAGGTTCATACTTTGAGTTGTGAAGTGTCATTGCAGCCTCTTCAACGGTAAATTGCTGATTTCTAATCCCATCCCTTAAGTCATTGAGGACAACCGCTGAGTCAAGCAGTTTAACATCCAGTGCTGTCTTAAGAGTAGCGAGTGATTCCCGGGCATCTTTAAGGCTGTTATTTAAATCTGTGCGGTCGAGGGTAGCAACATAATCGCCTTCCCTAACTACTGTGCCTTCAGGAATCAGGTCCTGAATTTTTATATTAAAGAATCTGATATCACGACCCAGTGCAATTTCGGGTCCCTTTATATCCACCGATTTCTCAGCTAATAATTCACCTGCTGATGTAACAGCTATCTCGAACGGACCCCTCCTGACTTCTGTATAAAGCTCGGTCCGGTTTCTCTTTGAAGTGATCCTGGTAAGTGCAAACAATAGAATTAGCGCAGCAGCAACTACTATCGCGGTAATGATTAATGTTTTCTTCATATTATCTTAACTGAGAACATACTCAAAAAGTATGAACCTCGAAATTATCAAAAATAAACCGGGGGAAGCTAATGTGACAAATATTTAACAACAATTAACATGTTTATTTCGCAGTGCTCTCACAAATGCATACAATGGAAATCTTTTTTAATCACAAACCTGCCTGTCTGCATAAGGCAGGTTTGTGAATATCCTTTGTGAACTTTGAGTTTAATGGATTTCACTTCACCTACAACCGCGAGAAATGGTAATAAATAATGATATAGGTTAAAACCTTTTACTATTATCCCTTTGTTACATCCTGAATTATCCCTTTCATAAATTCAGCAGACAGTTTTGCATTTTTATCTGCAAATTCAATTCCAACTGTCTGACCATTTACTATAGGCAACGGATGACACAATTCATAGCTCATGTAACCCGAGTAACCGATCTCATGCATAGCCTTTACAAAATGACGATAGTAGTCTTCACCTTTTACCTTCCCGTCATTACCTCTGTCATACTCTCCTCCGAAATGAGATAATACCTGCAGATCACCCACAGCCTGGGCGGCTTTTCTAATATTTTCCTCACTCTTGTCATCCATAATCGGAACATCGAGCGACACTTTCAGATTTGGAGAACCAACCTCTTTAACCATTCTGAGTACATCGGTATAATCCTTTACAACAGGCTTATGATTCTGCAGGGCCAGGATAACTCCTGCATCGGCAGCATATCCTGAGCACTCTTTTAATCCTTCCCTAACCCACGACCAGGTTTCTTCTTCCGTGAATTTAGAATGGGTATAATTCCAGATATCCTTAGCAATATCATATTGGGCCAACTGCGGATGCAGTGTAACTCCCGGCCAGCCCATGAACATCCGTAAAGTTTTTGCACCCAGATCGGCTGTCATCCTGATAAGATTTTTTATGTACATTATCTGGCATTCCCTGTGTTCAGGAATCGGGCTGCTTAAATCATTATTACCGGCAACTCCATATATCTCTATACCTGAACCGTCGGCCACTTTTCTCAATTCTTTACATCTCTGTGCAGGCCAGTCAAGCGGGTTGCCGTGTGGACGCTTTCCATCGATTTCAATCCCCGAATAACCATATTCCTTCGCTCTTTTTACCATATCCTCAAGCGGTAAAGCAGCTCCCTTGTACCACACACCAAGATAAGTTATGCTGTACAATCCGACTTTTATATCAGATTTTTTCTTCTGATCACCGGGCATTATGGCATTAAGGCCGGTTGCAAGACCTGCCGTAGCAGTAAGTGTGGTGGCAACAAACTGTCTGCGGTTCATTGAATTAATTTCTTTCATGGGTTCTCCTCCTGTTTATTTGACATCCAAGTTATGAAATCGAATTATAAAATTAAACAGATAATTTTATTAATCCACAATTGTTGAGATCTTAAATAAATCTGTTTAACCTGAGAGCGCACAACGTATGAATTGGATTTCCTCTGTGAACTCTGTGCTTCTCTGTGTCCCTCTGTGTAAGTTCTTTCTTTGGTTACAGGGAGACAACAAAGTAGCTCAGAGATTCACAGATGAAAATTAGCGCTCAGATTATAAACCCGGTATAACTAACACCTTTCCGGCAGTCATATTACCCAGGTAAGTATCAATAGCTGATTGAGTTTTTTCAAGGGGAAATCTGTTTTGAACAGTTATAGTCAGATCATTTTTAAGAAGTTGTCTTACTCTGTATAGATTAAGTACAGTTTTAATCATGCTGGTTTCTTTCATCCAGTTTGCGAGGTAAAACCCATGAAGCTTTTTATTCTCCAGAACCAGTGGCCTTAATGAGGTTCCCTGATCGATGCCCGAAAGTTGACCATAAACAATGACAGTTCCTCCATAAGGAAGAGCTTCAAGCAACTGCCGGGTATGACTTCCGCTTATCGGATCAAGAGCCAGTGTAGCATTTAATTTATGTGTAAGTAACCTCAACTGATCAGTATAATCTGCGTCAGTGTTTTTTAAAACATACCTGGCTCCGTCTTGCCGGAGCTTCTGAGCCTGCAAGTCATTTTTAACTACATTGATAACCGGAATATTATGCTTATTCCCTAATAATCTGATCATTCCTCCCAGGGCACCGGCAGCAGCAGAATTTATTATCGCTTTATGTTTATCATTAAGGATAATATCAAAAAAAGCTACTGCAGTCATAGGGTTGACGAGTAACATTGAGCCCTGCTCATCTGAGATTTTCTTAGGCAGAGGAAAGCAATAACCCGCCGATGTCACCATATATTCAGCCCATGTACCGCTAGAAGGCGAGATTGCTGAGCACGCTACCCTTTTACCAAGCCACAATCGTGGCAGTATGCCTTTACCAGCCTCAACAACTGTTCCGCTTCCTTCTAACCCCGGAATAAAAGAATTTATATCCTGCTCATCAGAAATACCATTGATCCTTGCCAGATCAGAAGGATTGACAGGAGAAGCAGATATTTTCACAAGTACCTCGCCTGTTTTCGGATGCGGTACCCTGACAGTTCTGGTTACTAATGGGCCGCCCATCTTTTCAAGTTGAACTGCCTGCATCATTTCGGGAATATTCATATCTTTCAGTTATATGTCATTGAAACATCTAATATAGAATTTATGTTTAAGAAATGATCGTTCCGGCTTATTACTGAGACTTTAGTAATAATTTGATACTGATTTGTGCTGATCTGTAAATACTGAAGGAATTATTTTTTGTTGCCACCGGAACATAATATCTAAAATGAATCAGAATCATCTTTTTCTTATAATATGTAACTTGTATCTTTATATCACTTTTATGTACTGGAACAGATAACCTTAAAACACATATTATGTCACTCACAGAGAAAATTTCAAGCGATCTGATAACTGCCATGAAGGCTAAAGACAAAGTTGTTCTTGAGGCCATAAGGGCCGCCAAAACCGCATTTACACTTGCCAGAACTGAGAAAAGCGGTGATGCCGTTCTTACAGATGAAGAAGAATTAAAAATAATTCAAAAATTAGTTAAACAGAGAAGGGAATCGGCTGCTATTTATAAAGAGCAAAACCGACCCGATTTGTATGAGAAGGAGGTTACTGAAGCTGATGTTCTTGAAAAATATCTTCCTGCAAAAATGACCGAAGAAGAGTTAATGAAGATTATAAAAAACATTATTGAGCGGGTGGGAGCAAAATCACCTGCCGATATGGGCAAAGTTATGGGGGTTGCCACCAAAGAACTTGCTGGGAAAGCGGATGGAAGAGAGATCTCTGCTAAAGTTAAACAACTGCTTGGCTCCTGAATTATTCACCTGAATTTAAATCCAATATTATGAGAACTTTTAAATCTATTTTGATAATAGGCTTGCTTCTTATTGCTGCTCAGAATATGTCAGGCCAACAGAAAGGTTATTACAGATATCCTGCTATTCATGACAATAATGTGATCTTTACTGCAGAAGGTGATCTGTGGATTTTTAACCTCCTGACAAATGAATCGAAAAGGCTCACCTCAAATCACGGCGTTGAATCTCATGCCAGCGTTTCTCAGGATGGGAAGTGGATTGCATTCGTCGGACAATACGAAGGTCCCTCCGAAGTTTATGTAATGCCGCTTGAAGGCGGAACACCTAAACGGTTAACTTATGAAGAAGGAAGTCCGATAGTTTATCAGTGGACATCGGATGGTAAGATCCTGTATTCTACCACAAGCCGGTCAACTCTTCCGAATGCCCAGCTTGTTAAACTTGATCCCGTAAATATGACAACGGAGCTCATCCCTCTTATGCAGGCTGATCAGGGGACTTATTCACCTTCAGGTGAGCTTTTCTTCACCCGGCTCCGCGATCAGGGTAGTCACACAAAACGTTATAAAGGAGGAACAGCACAATCGCTCTGGAAATTCGACGGCACAAATGAAGCAAAACCGATTACTGCCGATTATCCCGGTACAAGTAAAGATCCCATGTACTACAATGGGCGGATTTACTTTCTTACCGACCGCGATGGTACAATGAATGTGTGGTCAATGAACACCGAAGGCAGCGATCTCAAACAGCATACCAAAGTAACCCGCTGGGATCTTGCTGATGCTGATCTGTATGACGGTAAAATTGTATGTCAGCAGGGGGCAGATATCATTCTTTACGATATTGCCACCGACAAATCCACAAAACTGGATATAACACTTAACTCCGATTTCGATCAGAAAAGAGTTCAATGGATCAACGATCCCAAGTCTAAGATAACAGCAATGGATCTCTCATATAAAGGTGACCAGGTGGTACTTACTTCAAGAGGAAGAATTTTTTCCGTGCCCGTGGACGCCGACAGGTGGTCGGAGGTGACGAGGAAATATGGCATAAGATACAAAGATGCAACCTATATTAATCCGGAAAATGAATTAATGATGCTTTCGGACGAATCAGGCGAATTTGAAATATGGAAAACTGACAACTACGGTTTTAATTCACCTGTACAGGTAACAAACGGATCGAAAAATTATATCGAAAACTTTCTGCCATCACCCGATGGAAAATATATTATCTATAATGAAAAGGATAATATGCTGATGCTTTATTCAAAATCAACCGGGGCCTCTGCTTTGATTGCTAAGAATGACTATGGTTTTTCTGCACCTTTCGCATGGTCGCCTAATAGTCAGTTCGTTGCATATACCGACAGGGGTGTCAACCAGAACGGATATTTGAAAATTTATGACGTTAAGGAAGCTAAATCATACCAGGTAACAACAGGCAGACAGGAAGACTATTCTCCACGTTTCAGCAGGGATGGCAAGTGGTTGTATTTCTTATCGGAACGTACCCTGAGTACAACCGTAAAAAGTCCATGGGGAAACAGACAACCTGAACCGTATTACAATAAAACGGCAAAAATATATGCCTTAGCACTTAATAAAACTGCTGTATTCCCTTTCCGCGAGATAACAGAACTTAATTCAGCAAAAGCCGACACTTTAAAAACCGGAAAAGAAAAAGACAAAAAGAAACCCGACAAGAAACCCGACACGTCTAAGATAAAAACCGAGGAAAAATTTGATATTACAGATGCAGGTTCGAGACTTTATGTTGTGCCAATGAAAGCTGCCAATATTGGTGATTTTGAACTAAGTAGCGACTGGCTCTACTGGTCGGAGTATAACCCTGATGATAACAGTGTTAATCTCAATGCTCTGAAAATAACCAACAAAAAGAACAACGAAGTAATAAATATTGCCTCTGCAATAAACGGTTTCAAACTCTCAGGCGACGGGAAAAAACTTCTCATAAAAGACAAGAATGGTATAGTTGTTCTGGCTGCTGACGGTACCAAGCCAGATGCTAAGAAAAATGCAGTTGATCTCACCAAATGGGCATTCACAATTGATCCTGTTGAAGACTGGAAACAGATGTTTAAAGATGCATGGCGTATGGAACGCGATTATTTTTATGATAAAAACATGCATGGCGTTGACTGGAAGGGCGTTTATGATCAATATCTGCCTTTGGTAGACCGCGTTACCGACAGGTACGAGCTCGATGATATTCTGGCAAGGATGATCTCAGAACTTTCGGCATTGCACATGTTTGTTTACGGTGGTGATAAACGCCTTCCGAGCGATAATATTTCCAATGGTTATCTTGGGGCCGTTCTGTCGCGCGACAAAAATAATGAAGGGTTTGTAATAGACCATATTTTCAGGACTGACCCTGATTATCCTTCAGAATTATCGCCACTTGCAAAACCTGAACTTAAAATTCAGGAAGGTGATATAATTACGAATGTGAACGGAGTTTCAACAAAAGATTTGCCCGAAATTAACGAGCTACTGGAAAACAAGGCTGATGTACAGGTCAGGCTCAAGCTTAAAAATTCAAGGGGAGAAACATATGAAGAAGTGGTAAAACCTCTCAGTGCAGGTGCATTTTCCGGTTTACGCTACAATGAATGGGAATATACGCGTCGGTTAAAAGTTGATACTGCTTCGGGGAACAAAATCGGGTATCTTCATCTCAAAGCAATGGGCGGTTCCGACTACGATGAGTTTGTTAAGAACTTCTATCCGGTTATCGGAAAAGAAGGCCTGATTGTCGATGTACGGCATAATCGCGGTGGCAATATTGACAGCTGGCTGCTAGAAAAACTCATGCGTAAGGCATGGTTCTACTGGGCACCCAGGGTAGGTAAATCAACACCTAACATGCAATATGCCTTTACAGGTCATATTGTTGTCCTTATGGATGAACACACAGCATCTGACGGTGAAGCATTCTCCGAAGGATTCAGAAGGCTCGGGCTGGGAAAACTTATTGGAATAAGAACATGGGGCGGAGAAATATGGTTGTCTTCAGGAAACAGGCTAGTGGATAACGGAATAGCAACTGCAGCTGAGACAGGTGTTTATTCACCTGATGGAGAGTGGCTTATAGAAGGATGGGGCGTTGAACCTGATATAAAGGTTGACAATCTTCCTTTTGAAAGCTTCAATGGGAAGGATGCTCAGCTTGAGGCTGCAATCCAATATCTGATTAAACTTGATATAGAACAACCGGTTATCACCCCGGCAATACCTAAATACCCTATTAAGGCTTTCGATTATAAAGATAAATAGTTGATGAATTCTCTGTGGCTCTCTGTGATTCCTCTGTGCGACTCTGTGTAACTGAAAATTAAGAACTTACACTGAGTTGCACAGAGAAGCACTGAATTGCACAGAGAAAATTCACGTGATTCTTTATGTGCTTTGTGTATTCTTTGTGCGCTCCCAACGCTTCGGTCGGGATCTTTGCTTTGTTATGTGGTTATCGGATTTTTTTTCTTATTCTGTAGTGAAACACGAAGCCGGCATTAGTTTGATACCTATCATTCAAGCGTTATAAAATATTCATTACCTTTTCTGATCTTATCAAGGATTTTCCATTTTATATTAACTGAATCGTTAAAAGATATGATAAGATTATCGTTATCAGAGATGATTGATTCTTCGGGAACAAATACCTCCACCTTTTTTACAAACCAAATCTGATCCGCTATAACCGAAACTGTCTTACAATTAACAATGCTTAAAGTATTTTCTCCTTTGGCTAATTTCAAAAGGGTTGAATGGAGAATAGTGCTATCATTTACTGCTTCGGCATGCATAGGATCAAAACCCTTAAACTCCGGAAATTCTTTAAACGATAGTAAGATTTTTATGCCGGCTTGTTTATTAAAATTATCATAGTTTATCGCATGCTTTTGCTTTTCACTGTTAGTAAAGATCTTAGCCTTGGCATTCTCATAGGATAAATCGGGTAAGGTAACCTTATGAGGAGACAATTTTTTGATGAAATAGTCATATAGAAACAGACCCGATGAATAGTACTCCGACTGCCAGTTTTTGATATGTTTCGACAAAATTATACACTGGGCCATACCTGTCAGTAAACATCTGCTTCTCAGTCCGTTCCGGCTATAGAACGGGTCAACCAGCTGATAGAGATACCTGTGATGAATATATTCCTTATCAACCCTGGTTTTTGCGAAATGCTGCATATAACTGTACTCACAAAATGTTGCCGGTCCTTCCACCGATTCAGCACCTTTTTCATATTCAAGATATTTTGTACCAATAATCTCCTCCCTTTTGCTCCTGCATGTAAAAAACAGATTCAGGTCTTTTGCAAATTTTTCAGGCGCATCCGACAGCATTTCCAGCAACAAAGTATTTTCAAACTGCTTGAGCGCAAAATTCTTATCGTTTTCAGGATATGTAAGCAGGTCGGCCGGATTATCAAATTTCAGATCCTTCACATAATTTCGCTGATAAACGTGATGAAGCTCATGAAACAACTCTGCATAAAACTGATTTATTGAAGAATATTGCTGCTGGCCATAATCGTTATGTGCGGTCAATACACCATTTATTTCGGTTTGTGTAGCGCCATACAGTCCATAATCTTCCTGATTTAACAAATAAATGCCATCACTTATATACCTGCCATTAAATGGCGGTTTCGGATGGTTCATGAGAAAAGCAGGACCATTTAACCTGAAGATACAATATGGGCCTGTTTTCATATCGGGCCATATTGAATCTTCAACAGCTTCAAGATTCTTTCTGAAAGTTATAATAGAATCCATAAAAACGCTGTCGATTGCTTCAAATTGCTGCGCTTCTGTGATGAAAATAATTGAAAAAAACAAGATCAGAAGAAAAGAAAAACGTTTCATTAAACACTCCTTCCATAAAATAATTACACTTTGATTTTAATAACAGCGATTCCGGTCAGAAAAGCCCTCCGGAATCAATTGCTAAGGTAGCTTTTAAGGATGAGTAATTTAAATTTTCTCGCCATTCAGAATACTTCAAACTTAATATTCACTGAAATAACCTGTCTGAATAATTTATCAGTAAGGATACTTTCAGTAATAAGCCGGCTGCAGCATTAAGAAATAAATAGCGATTTTCCCTTTACTGACAGCCTGGCTGTAAACAATTATAATGTTTATCCAAATTAAGATCAGTCTTATAATATCATTCATATTTAAGCGATTGTGCCGGATTTACTCTCGCTGCCCTGAGTATCCTGTAACTGATCGTAAGAAGAGCAATACCAAGAGCAATGCTTAATCCTGCAACAAAACTGAATACTCCGAGGTTTATTCTGAAATAAAAATTCTGCAGCCATTTTCCTGCTATATAATAAATCAACGGACAGGCAATAAGTGCTGAAACTGTTACAAGGATAACTATCTCTCTGGATATTTCAACATATATGCCGGCTACCGAAGAACCCATCGCCTTCCTTACTCCTATCTCCTTGGTCCGTTGTTCGACTGTAAATGATGTAAGACCGAACAGGCCGAGGGCAGCTATAAAAATTGCAAGAATTGAAAAGATCACTGCCATCTGGGCGTTTTGTTTCTCCTGTATATACATTTTTTCAAAATCCTGATCCAGAAAATAATACTGTAGCGGATTATTTTGCACATATTCTTTCCATTTGGATTCAATAGCGCCTATTGTCTTCGCATAATTCCTGGCTGATAACCTGACGGTTATGTAACCCCACATCATCCCATCATTCTGGAATTTGAAAATGCATGGATTGATCGGATTTCGCAACGATTCAAAGTTGAAATTTTTCACAACCCCGAGAATAGGAAGATAATTCATTTTCCCCGAATCGCCAGGCTCCATGAATCTTGTTTTCTGAATATCAGTAATACCAAAATTCTTAATTGTGCTTTCATTGACTATGCAGGCTTCCTTATCTGCTGAATAGGATTCATTAAAATATCTTCCGGAAACCAGCTTCATGCCATAAGTATCTAGAAAATTATAATCGGCCCAGGTTGTTGTCATAAGAAAACTCTCTTCTTTTCGTCCTTCAATCCTGTAACCATTTGTATTATTGACACGACCAGGTACAGCAGTAGAACTGGTAATATTTATAACACCTGGTATGTTTTTTACAGCTTCCTTGAATGATTTCATTTTTGTCCCAAGGGCATGTGCCCGGTTTATGACTATCAACTGTTCTTTATTGAATCCGACATCTTTATTGAGCATGTAGCTTATCTGCCTGTACATGATAATGGTACCAACAATCAGAAGAATGGAAACAGCAAACTGAAATATGACCAGTACTCTTCTCAACCGGCCATTTTTCATACTGTTCCTTACACTTCCTTTAAGCACTTCATATGGATTGAAAGAGGAAAGAAACAGGGCAGGGTAACTGCCGGCCAGAAAGCCAACAACAACAGTGAAAAGCAACAGCAAAGGAAGAGTGTACCAATCAGCAAAAAGTCTGATAACCAGGGTTGTGCCAAGCAGATTATTAAAATAAGGTAGTGTGACTTTAATAAAGATAAGAGCTATTACCAGTGAAATTAATGAAAGGATGAATGACTCGGAAAGAAACTGGGTGATCAACATACCCCTGGATGAACCTCCGATTTTTTTAATTCCGACCTCTTTTGCCCGCCTCGATGCCTGTGCTGTTGAGAGGTTCATGAAATTTATAGCCGCAATCAGAACAATAAGTATAGCAATACTGCCAAATATTATAAGATACTTTGGATCGCTGGCCGCTTTAAACTCCTGTTGAATCGAAGAGTCAAGATGAACATCTTTCAGATTCTGTAAATAAAACCTGTACTTATTGCCCTGTTTTTCAAAATCCTCCATGGTGACTCCAAGGTACTGCTGAGCTTCAGGTCCCACATATTTTAATATCATTCCCGGTATCTTCTGATTGACTGTTTCATAACTTGCATTTGGTTTCAGAAGTAAATAAGTGCTGAGGTTATTGCTGAGCCATACAGGATTTTTTGATCTTTGGTCAGTCATAAATGATGTAAGAATACTGGCTTCAAAATGTGATTTTGCAGGTATATCACTCATCACACCGCTAACTATATACCGTGTTGTATCAGTACCTATCCTGATAGCTTTGTCAATCGGATTTTCATTTCCAAATATTTTTTTTGCTGTCGACTCAGAAAGAACAGCTTTGTGCGGGGCATTGAGAAGATTTTTCGGATCGCCCTTCAGTACGGGAATTGTGAAAAAGTCAAAGAAGGATGAGTCGGCTTCAATAAGGTGTTCTTCAGTAAATGACTGGTTATTGTACTCAATAACTGTAGGACCATTGCCCGACATTCTTAAAAAATCTTCAACTTCAGGGAATTCCCTTAACATAGTAGGTCCCATCACGGCTGCCGATGTGGCAATTGTTACTTCCTGACCACCTATTTTCCCATTAAGAATAGCTCTGAAAATACGATCTTTTTTCGTATTATATTTATCATAACTGGCTTCATTTATTACGTATAGTGCTATAAGAAGACTGCAGGCAATGCCAATTGAAAGTCCGAGTATATTAATAATAATGTAGGCGCGCTGTCTTTTAAATGACCTCAGGCTGTGCCTGATCAGATTGTTAAACATGATTTCTTCTTTATTAGATTATATAAAATTACATTTCAGAGATATCCTCATTCTGTTTTGTCTATCAGGATCCCGTTCAATAGACGAAAAAAAACCAGTGGTGCTGCAAGAGAATTATTTGTTCCGGACGAAAAGCAGAAAAAATGCAATTGCACCAGAACACAAAGGCACATAAAGAGCTAATATTTAAAGACATATGCTTTGTGAAACTTAGCGCCTCAGTAACATAGTGGTAAAAAAAGCTTCTTTTGTGAACAGAATAACGAAAACTAACTCACCGGAAATCCTCGATTTTCACTTCATAGTGCTGAGATGTCTTATCATATCGGGAAAGAATCTTTTGAGCCTTGTCAGGCACAACAGCTCTTTCATAATCATCACCCGCAAATTTTTTAACCGAATCAACAGTGTCAAACCACATAATAGTAATAAATTCAGTCTCATCCGATATTTGCCGGCGTAATAATTGAATACCCTTGTACCCGGTTATGTTTCTGTTCTTTATTCCGACGAAAATCTCCTCTTTGAGAAGTTTCTCATACAAATCAGCGTTTACAGGCGTTGTATAACCATGCCAGATTCTGCTTATCATAATTTAAACTTTTAAGTGACTTTTAAATGCATTATCAACTACCGGAGTCGCAAGGAATGAGGGCAACCCCAGCTTTCCAATTGTCTCACTGCAAAAAATAAATGATCCTGGTTCGTCCTCTTTATAAGTCTCTTTAACTATCATTTCAATCTTTTCCATATATTCTTCACCATCGTTTATTAATTTTTCTATATCTGAATAATTTGTAAGAGGCGGAGTCCATGAAGTAAGTAAAATGTTATCCCTGACATTTAATTTTATGCGTTTCAGAGAATTCATTAAATCGGGATAATTGTCATAATTAGGGATATCATTTTTTAATGGAACAGAATCAGCTGTAAACAAAATATGATCCTCTTTAAATAAAATATTCAGTGATCCCTTTGAGTGTCCCGGAGCATGAATTATTTCTAAAGTAACATCAGTATCAGCCTTCAATTCCTGACCATCTTGTAATATGTTGTCAACTTTAACAGGATTATCCACCAGATCAGAGAAACCTGGAACAGGTCTTTCTCTGTTCTGCAACCCGATATTTTCTATCCACGGAATTTCACTACTATGAGCAAATACCCGGCACTTTGTCAACTCTTTGATCTTATTGGCGGAACCTATATGGTCGGGATGAGAATGTGACAAAATTATAGTATCAATGTCAGAAATATTCCTGTTGTTTTGTCTTATATAAGAAAAGATTTTTTCTTCGCTACCCTTTACTCCGGTATCTATCAAAGTAATTCTATCTCCAAATATTAAAATGACATTCACGAACCGTGACAAAATTTTCCCGGGACTTATTGTTATTTCGAAATCAATTTTCAACAAGTGTATTTTATCTTTCAATTTCATTTTTTTTCTGGAAATTGTTAATACTGTGAGGTGTATTTCAAAGTTAAACAAAGACTTCCGGGTTTTAAACCCCGATTTTCAGATTATTTTGCCTGTTTTTAATTAAAATATCCGCTTTCAGCAATTACTGAGTCTGAGTTCAGAGAACAAATTTCTTCGAGTTTCATTCCCTTTTTTATACAGGCCTCTATAATTCGATATCCGGCAAAAAATCCGGTTTTCTCAACAAATCCTTTTGGAGGAGTAGCAACTTCTCCGTCAGCGATAAACTTCTTTAGACCCATGAAGGTAGTATCATTAAGATCAGCCTCAATCGAAGTT
This sequence comes from Bacteroidales bacterium UBA1797, assembly GCA_002319885.1. Lineage (GTDB taxonomy): Bacteria > Bacteroidota > Bacteroidia > Bacteroidales > VadinHA17 > LD21. The sequence goes on along the minus strand of DCFT01000059.1, from coordinate 11,230 downwards.
TTTATCATATGTTCATTCTCAAAGCACCATTTCACTGACGACTCCGTCATAAATGGGATAGCTTTCGAAATCCCGGTATTATTTATCAATGTTGTTAAATAGACAGCCATTCCCTCTGATACAATTTCTCTTTTTAATGTGAACGGCTCCTGAGGTCGTCTTTGAATATGAAGATGATGAGAATATTCATGCACCATTATCTTTGGAACATCTGCTGTATCTATCAGTAAAGAGATATAGATTGTGCTCTTTTCCGATCCGGGTATTATAAAACAACCTCCATATGGCAAAAAAAGACACAAATCAACCGGATTAGGGTTAAGAGGTTTAAGAATATTGTTTGCCCTGAGGATAAGGGAATCACACAGGTAATTCAGTGTTTTTTTATCGTAGAGGTTGAAATATTTTTCAAAGTCTTCTCTTTTAAAGTTTTTTACTTCTTTTGGAAAGCTAACGGAATCAATTGTGTCCCAGCTTAATGTTTTGTCGTGTACTGCCTGCATTTCCGGACAGGCATCAAGTACTATCTTTTTATAGCTTTCCCAGCTTTTGTCAGAATTCAGGAAATCTTCAAACAGCTTGTACGCAAGGATAATCCTTCCATTATTTTTTATAATTATGTATTCAGAAGTATTGCTTTGAGCTGACAGCGGATAGTTATATGTGAATATAAAAAGCGGAACAAGAATAGAAGCTTTAATTAACAAATTTTTCATAACGTCAGTTTTAAAAATTAAATTTCAACAAATGACGTTTATTAATCATTTTTGCTGCATTCTGAAACGTGCAATTTGCGTTAAACGCTTAATGTTCAGGTATCAGTTTTACTTTTTAAAAAATGAGAAATTAAATTATTCATATAATTTTGATTTCTTTTTGTACCAGAATTCAGTTTCTTGTAACTTGAGATTCCTCACTTCTCCGCCTAATGGCGGATTCGTTCGGAATGACACTTTTAGTCACATATGTAGCGTTAGCGAGGAATCTCATAATCAATATCGTGAGAATATTATTGATATCCAATCTTCAGATTTAAAAAAAATGGAATTTTACAACTCTTTGATACCCCAGAATTTATTGATATCGGTCCATTTTGAAACCTGTGGTTTGACAAAATTGCGTTTTGTCTGTTCAATGGTCAGTCCGCGAATTTCAATATCCGACAAGTATCCGGGTTCCATTCCTGCTTTGTGTGCTAAACTGATTGCAGGTATCTCTTCTGATTCAAAACCCATAATAGTTGATCCTACCATGTCAGTTGCAAGAGGAGAAGTGCCGGCAATTATTAATCCCATGTCAACAATGGTCCCATTGAATGGGCCATTACCCTCCATTGCACATGTTGCATCGATAACTGAAAACCCTGTTTTTACTGCCCGGTTCATGTCTATTACTTCAAACGCTACTCCTTCTGAACCTCTTTCTGCAGCCCTGTCGTGCAGCCACGATCTTACAGAATAGTATTCAGTGCCAGGATAAAGTCCTATCAGGTTTTTCATCGCAAGAGTCACTGTTGCAAGAGTATGCGTTTTCATCATCGGGACAGAACAAACTAGGTCAACATCAGAAAGTATTTTATGTATTTTCACTGATTTTGCTGCGAAACCATCATTTAATGGCACTTCAACAATATCTCCTGAGTGTAAATTTATAAGTGGGATATGTAATGTATCAGCCATTTCTGTGTAACCAAGATTATCAAATACATATTTCTGCATCCGGTCAAGAATATCTTTCTTCTTTGTCCTGTAGGTGTCATTCCCGATTACATTGAAAGATTCCGCAGCCGCAGATCCTTCTCCGATCATTACTTTTTTCCCCGATTTTTGAAGCAGTCTGGCAATCGTTTTTACAACCTCCGGTTTTGTTGTGCATCGTATATCGGGAGCGACAAGATTTGGTTTTAGCAAAATGCTGTTTTTCCCTTTAGTAACACTTTCTATCCCGCCTAAGAGATCTATTGCCTCTTCAACAGCTTTGACAACATTGCCGTTGTTAACCCTTACAATGCTTACAATATCCTTCCCTGATTTAACATGATTACCGCTACCATAGATATTTTTCACTCCGAGGATTGATGATCCGATAACAGCTAAAGATGCTGTACCAATGAATTTTCTCCTTGAGATATTATTCCTTTTCATAGACAATACTTTTTAAAATAATTTAAATCAAACTAGTGATTTTCATTCTTATGTGACTATTACTTTCTTATTCATGATCCGGTCAAGAAACCATACTATGATAAAGGAGATAATAAGGTAATTGTACTGGAGCACCATGTTTCCGGTTTTTCTTATAAGGGTCATAGAATTTTTTATGGTATTTGTAATATAGTCTATTCCCGGAAAGTAAATGAGCAGTATCCATACCAGGGTTAAGATGACCAACTCAACCCCGATAAATACCAGCAAGTTCAAAAACAATTGCCTCCGCTCATTCAGCTTTTTACTTTCCAGCAGGATCGTGCTCATTACCTTCTCGTCAAAGAGAGGATCAGGCAGTTCCATTCTGCTGTCAGCCATCATGTCTTTTGTCAGTTTTTCAATAATCGCGTTATTCATCATAAAATGCTTTTAAGTTCCAGTTTTAAGTTTTCTTCGAGAATTAAGTACATCTTCTTCCTGGCTCTTGATAATTTCATTTTCACGTTTTCAATTTTAATGCCAGTAATCTGGGATATTTCATCAATCGAGTTTTCATTCAGATAGTAAAGTGTGAGCAACAGACTGTCTTCTTCCGGAAGTTCTTTCAATGCGGAATTGATATATTTAACTCGTTCACCCTGTGTGAGGTTTCTGTATACAGAGTCAATTTCTTCAAACTGAATTTCAGGATTTGCGTTTATATCAATCTCAATTACTGATTTTTTTACCTGGCTTCTTACAGATAATGCCCTGTTGACTACAATTCTATAAAACCATGTTGAAAATTTTGAGCTTTGTCTGAACTTGTTAAGAGATTTGTACGCCCTTATAAAAGAGTCCTGTACAATTTCTTCGGCATCTTCATTATTATTGACGATCCGGAACGCTATTGAGTATGCCATATCTTTATATTGAGATACAAAATATGAGAATCTGTTAGGGTTCCCGTTTAGAACCTCCCGGATATATTGATTTTCCATTTATTCATTTATTCTTACCGGAAGAAATTCTCTTCTGATAAAAATGATAAGCCAGGATGCCAAAACCTGCAAAAAAGGCAGGCAGCACATAAATGAAAGTAGTGTTATCAGTATTGGAATTGAATACTGAAATGGCAGCGATGATTCTTCCAAGACAAGCAAAAACCAGGATAATTCCGAATAATAAAAGTCTGTTGGAAGGAACTCTCTCTGGTACACGATCCGCAAGATTGGGATCCATTCCCTTTTCAATCAAGGCAAGTCTTTCCTTATTCCTGGCTTCAATGCTGGCAAGTCTCTCTTCTTTGTGTCCGATTTGTCTCATCAGGATGAGCCAGATTGCAACTCCCGTACCGCCAACTACGGCAATAAATGCAATTAATAAACCAATAATTGTAGCTAAGTCCATCTTTGTAATATTTAAGTTAAAATTATGAATTATTAAAAATCAAGTCAATAACTAAAGCACCATTGAAATAGCTTATTTTGCCTTCCTGATTTTGTTTTTGTATATAAGACTTGGGGGCGAAGATTCAGGTAACCTGTTTTTGAAAATATTTTTATACAGCAGCCGGCAATTAAAAATAAAAATTAAAAATGCCTGAAGTAAAAGATTTAAGAAATCATCAATCGGTTCGCAAGGAATATAAATCAGCTTCTTTTTTGCGATTTTTTAAATGGCACAGGAAAGAACTCGGGAGTTTCTCTCTTATATTTCAGATAGTCTTCTCCAAAGAATTTTTCAAGTTCCCTATATTCGCTTTTTATGAATAGTTTCATAAGAAGAATTCCAACAATACTTGAAGTCAGTACCAGCCATGAGTTCAGAATTAAGGAAAGAGCCGGAATAACAATCAGGACAAGAGATGCATAAAGAGGATGCTGACAAAGACGATAAGGTCCCGTTATCATAAGCCGGGTCTCCTTAAGTCCCTTTAATAACATTCTTGCAGTAGCAAAATAAAATACTAAACCGATCACCATCAGGATTATTCCGGCAAGGTGCAGGATGGCGGTGTACTTCACTGAATATTTAAAAAAATTGTCCGCAGTTTTGCTCATGATAATAGAGCCGGCAATCCATGGAAGCAGGATGATTGCGATTTTAGGTCCGATTCCCAGCGCATTTAATTTATTCATTTTGATAAGCTTTTGTGAATTATGAATTACGAATTATGAATTGAACATGTTAATTTTTATTTAAGACCAAAACGGTAGCTAAATTTAATAAGAAAAACATTATGAGGTTTATTATCCACCTCACTAAACAGATTACCCAAATCGTTAAAAAGATCCAGACCCGGAGCACTTGCAGAACTTCTTCTTGTCTGACTGATTCCCTGCCGAGAAAACATAAAGACTGTTAAGCTCAAAACAAAAATTAGTCTTATAGATTGTTGTACGTTTATTGGTTTTTGAGCTAATGACGAAACAGAAAAATTACCTGATGCATAAAAAAGTAATTTAGAATTAATTTAAATATTATTTCTTTTTTTCAGAAGCTATGTCTGGCTCTGCGAGGGCCTTTTGAATAAGTCTTCTTTAACCACAAACCTGCCTGCCGGTAGGCAGGGTACGCGAAGACTAACTTCGCTACCAACTTCGCTA
>DCFT01000059.1:0-6203 GCA_002319885.1 Bacteroidales bacterium UBA1797 | reverse complement strand
AAAGAAAGCTTCGTTGGTCAAAGAATGCTTCGGTAGTTGAATAAAATTCAAAGTACAAAGAGTTAAAACAATGTATTTCATTCCGATAGCTATCTGAACTTTGTGGTCTTTGTGTTTTTCCTTTGTGAACTTTGTGGTAAAAAGAAATTAACCAATGAGGAACTCGAAGATTTTCACCAAAGCACGCTAAGGTTAATCTTTTCAGTCTAATTTATCCTTTCCAGTTCAGTTTTAAAACTTTCGAGATAATCTTTCACCTTATGTTCCTGCTTTTCTCCACCAGTATATCCAATACTGAATGTCATTACTTTCTTGAAAGTTGAATAACCCATACAAAAAAAGTCCCCGGTACAAATTGCTCCTGTTATATATGCATCTTCGACAGAAATTTCATTGAAATTAATATCCTCAGGATCTATTATACCTACATTTGTAACAAGTGGTATCGGCGGCATCTTTCGATTCATCATCTGTCCTTTTAATTTTTCATATGACATTAACTTCGACAATACCAGTATCTGTGTAATCATATTCATTTCTGCATGGACCATTTTCTTTCTGTCCATCTCATCCCTTACTTTTATTAAAGTGTCATTAAAACTATTTCCTGTTATCCTGCCAATGTTGCATATAAGTGAACCTGTGAGGCTGCAAATTGAAAGATTGTCAGTGGCTTTAACAAATTTCCTTAAGTCAAAAGGCACAATAACCGGCTTTGCCGCATATTGGTTTTTCGTGTTTGTCGATTCAAAGGATCGTATAAAAGCTGCCAATACAATATCATTTATAGTTGCATCATTTGCCTTGGAATATGCTTTGATCCTTTCAAAAGTTCCGGAATCAATTTTCATACTTGTGATAAATTTCCGGTTTTCAATTCCTGATTTTTCCCAGTTAAACGACCATGTCAAACCCCTTTTGGGAGTACTGAACCCTTCTTTTGCAAATTTTAATTTTTGAAAAAAAGTAAAGTGATCCATAACTTGTTTTAAACTCCTGTCTCCGGTAATATCCTGTCTTATTTCTATCTCCTGATTGGTTACCAGCTTCGTATACACTGAAGAAAGAGTTTTTACAAAATCTTTCAGACCGGAGCCATCCGTCGGTGTATGGTTCATATTAATACAGAGGATATCTTTCTGTCCGTTTCTGATGACTCTTGCTCTTACCAGAGGAAAACTGAAGGGAAGGATCTCAAGAGTAAGAAAGCGGTCGATCTCTTTACCCTGATCAGCATTAACTTCTATTAAATCAATCAACAATGAGGCATCTATTTCCTCCTGTTTTTGCCATAAAGCTACTTTCACTTCCTCTTTATAGAAATAGGAAAAAACTGTTTTAGCATAGATAGTCAGTCTTAAAGCTTTTTGAAGCAGAACGAAATCAATCTGTTTTTGCAGAAAAATAACGAAACGCATCTGCTGGTCGGCATTTGAACGCAGGAAGAACTGGATCTGGTCGCTTATCTCAGCAGGTATCTGTTCCGGCAGTTGTTTATGTAATTCGGCAATATTCATTTTTAGATTTGGTTTCTAAATTTGTACATAACTATAATTATTAAGATTGCAGTTTCTGAGTTTAAAGAAGTGAAGCAAAGAATATGCGTTGTGGTGTTCATAAACCAAATGTAATGAACTTTTTGAATATTTTTAAAACAATGGGGATTGTCTGAATAGAAGAAATCGATTAACCACAAATCGAAGCGAAGATCCCGACCGAAGTGTTGGGAGGGCACAAGCGTTAAAGAGGCTGGCTCAAAAGAAGAAATCAATTAACCACAAATGACACGAAGGTTGCATGAAGAGCACAAAGGTAAGATCATGATATTTATCCCTTTGTGTGCTTTGTGTATTCTTTTCGAACTTTGCGGTTAAAATATATTTTTTTAAAAGCCGGGGTGAGGGTGCGCGTAATTTTCTACAGTTTAATCTTAATAAGTCTGTTTTTATACAGATTCTTTCCCTTGAATTCTATGCTGATCCCTGTTCCGGTCCAGAAGTTTTCAGTCGAACTGTTAATTAATTGCATATGTAAATGAGGTCTTTCGGTATATCCGGAATTTCCGGCTTCAGCAATAAGGTCATCTGCATTTACAATATCACCTGCTTTAGCCCCGATGCTTCCCTTTTTTAAATGGCCCAGAAGCAGATAGTTATCACCCTGCCTGATAACTATCGTATTACCTGTGTTATAAGGATAGTGGCCTGAAAAAGGCACATTATCTTCAATACCATTTTCAACTCTGAAAACTATTCCACTTAACGGGCTGAATACTTTCTCACCGAAGATCGGATAATCTTCATTTCCCGGGGGTAAATAATTGCTTCCGGAATTTCTTATTTTGACTATATCTGTCGCAAATGACATTGACAGATTTGTCCTTTTTTTCTTATGAACCGACGAGTAATAATGATAATTCATCAACCTGCTTATCCTGGAATTTCCTCCATCAGTAATAAGAAATACACCCTGTTTAAAGGGGAAAACGATTTCGATGGCTCCCTTCTCAGCCCTGAATATCACAATAATTATTTTTACCAACAGAAACAATAACCAGGTTTGTACTATTGCCATAATAACAACCAGATAAATGTTATTTCCTGTTCTATTCAGAAAAAACAATTTCAATATCAGATCAATAAAGATGAACACCTCTGACGATAACAAATAAATTCTTTTAAACCGGAAACCCAGAAACTCCCAATAACCTGAAAAGAAAGTGATAAGCAGTACAGTTTGAGTTATCGTAATCAGAAGAAATGAATCGCGGTCTGTAATTAATGAAATTAATATCAGAAGAGGTACGGGTATTAAATGGCTAAGGATTAATTTCAGTGAAATTTGAGTACGTTCTTTCATGATTACATGTTTAGCTTAAACAACTTAAACATCCGGCGAAAACCCGGGTAGGTTCAAATTCAATCATTGCTTTTAAAGATATTGAAAAATAATATAAGGGTTGCCTGCTGAGAAAAAAATGTCGCTCAGGAAAGGCAGTCATGCATTCCCAAACGACATTTGTCACCTAAACTATCTCAGAAGTACTATTTACCGGCCTTTTTTACATAAATATCTCCCTGCATATTCTTCATCATCATCTCAGGGCCTCCCCCATTTATCTTACCTACAACCCAGTCATCTTTTTTTATCTTGTACATACCCGGTTCTGAAGTCTTGTCTACTTTAGCCGGAGTTTTATCAATGTCTATATCAAAATCACTGAAGATATCACCATTATCGGATTTAAGTTTCAGATTGGCTTTTGTATCTGCCGGAAGAGTAACATTTACATCCCCATTCAATGTTGAAAACGCCATAGGAGCTTTTGGGTCAACCGTTTTAAAAGATACATCTATATCTCCGTTAACAGTATTTGCAACCACCGATCCCGAAATATTGGTAAGAGTGATCTTGTCATTGACATTATTTACTTCAAGTTCACCTTTTACATTCTCCACTACTATTTCTCCATCGTTTACTGTACCAACCTGGAGTTTCACATCCTGTGGAATTTTAAGATCAAGATCTATGGCCTTGTTAGGGTTGCCGGTATTTACTGTAACATTATTATCAGCCTCTTTTGCCGTAACCTCATAGCCTCCATGAGTTGAAATACGTTTCATGCCATTTTTGATATTTGCCATCCCTTCTTCATCATCGTTATCGCGCGGGATTACATTTATTATTATGTCTTTCCCTTCGTAACTGACAACTTTAATCGATCCGGAAACCAGATGTACTTTTAAAGAATATGGTTTCCCCGGACTGCTCAATGGAACTGTTAAGGTTTCTGCTGATCCGGTTTGCGCAAGACAACTTGTTGCGATCATGAGGCTTAGTACTACCAGGCCTGCGATTTTCATTTTTTTCATAATTGTAATTATTAAGATTGCTTTTTAATATAAACGTCCCCGTTAAGAGTCTCGAATTTGAAAACTTTTCCACCTTTCCCAAAACGTACAGCGGTAGTTGTATTTAACTTATAGACTGTTCCGTTTCCTTTCTTCTCCTGAACTTTTGTAACCGAAGCCGGCAACAGTTCTATTTCAGGGAAATCGGTATAAAAATCTCCGTGCATACTTTTAAACTGCAGGTCAGCCGACAGGTTCGGCTGATAACTTATCCTTATATCCCCGTTAATGGTATAGTAAGATGATTCTCCTGCAGGGTTGTCAAGATAATTGACAGATACATCGCCATTTACTGTATGAGCATAAGTAGTGCCTTTTGCATTTTTAATAGATATTTCTTCATTCACATTGTTTACATACAAGGTTCCGCTTACATTATTTACTGTTATAATGCCATCATTTACGGTTGAGATATGAAGGTTCATGCTGTAAGGCACCTTCACCGTAAAGTCAACATTATAATTATAATCGATGTCGCGCCGGTCATCATTATATTTCCAGTTCCGATGTGGTCGTGAATCGTAGGGCTCAGCAATATAAGCCATAATGGTGTCGGAATTCTGATTAAAAGCCAGCCTGAATTCCTTCTTTCCCTGTTCGAGTGTTTTTTCATCGTCTGCCGATATGGTCTTATCCATTTCGAGTAATACCTTGTCGCCGGAATAGCCTTCCACCTTTATAAAGCCGGATATATTATAAATGAAAAGAGTACTTGAAGCAGCACCACCTGGCAGTGCAAATTCTTTGCCGATATGCTCTTTAAATTCCATGGCGTTCGCTTTCGGTATCGCACATATGATTCCCCATCCCATTAAAAGGGTGACTATTAGTTTTTTCATATTTTAAAGAATATTAGTTTTCAGATCAATTTTTGAATGCTTTTTTCGATATTGATTTTAACCATTTGATTCAGGTTTTTCTTAACGAGCAATTTCTGCAGAAACTGCACTGAACTTTTCTCCTGCAATTTAACCATTACGTCAGCTATAGCCGACTGCATGATAGGTGAGTCCTGAAGGTTAATGCTTCTTACAAGGCCTTCCCGTACTTTTGGGTCATCAGCCAGCTTAACAAGAGCTTCGAGAGTTGCCAGTCTGACATTCACATTAGTGTCGCTGTTTAAGGTAGTAAACAGAGCATCAATTACCTTATAATTAACCTTGCTTATATCATCGGTATATGAAACGGCACGAATGCGTTGTGAAGCAGAGGGGTCGTGCAATAATGAAAGAAGCATAACCTGCTTCAAATCGGAAACCTGCGATGAAAGTGAATCTATCTGTCTGTTATAGGAAACCACTGATTGTCCTGGCTGATGCAGGATATATCCCCCTGACAGGCCCAATGCTATCAGTAAAATACTGAACGCCAGGCGAGGCTGCGCCTGCAGCATCCAATATTGCCGGAATTTATTTATCCATCCATCAAAAGGATTTTTTCTCACGACCAATTGTTCTTTATAATTTGAGAGTAAGACATTAAAGTTTGCACTCATTGACTCTGAAGGTTCAGGCTGCGGTATTTCTCCCATCAGATCCCACACTTTCTTCGCACCCTCAAATTCTCTAGTGCATTCTTCACAAGCCGAGAGATGATTCTCAATCCTGCTTCTTTCATTCTCATCAAGAGAGTTTGTAAGAAGTAAACTAAATTGTTCCCTGTAGTCTTTGCATTCCATCGTTATTTCTTTAATTCTCAATTTTCAGATAATTACTTTTTAACAGGTTCAAAGCACGATGCACTCTTACTTTTATTGCTCCTTCCGTCGTATTCAGGATTTTTGCAATTTCATGATATTTCAGTTCCTGAAAGCGACATAAAATCAACAATTCCCTGTTCTCATCACTGAGCCTTGCCATTGCTGTTTCCAGTATTTTAAGCTCCTGTTCCTTTTCCAGTTGCGTATCTGTAAGATGTTCTCCTTCTATTCTTTCTTCGTAACCTTCCAGATCATAATGAGCCGGCGTTCTTTTAACTTTTCTGAAATGATCATACACCGCATTTCTTGCAATATGATACATCCACGACTTAAATTCTCCAAAACCTATAAACCCGTCAGGGTATTTTAACATCCTTAAAAAAACATTCTGAACCATATCCTCACTCAACTCTTTCTGTCTTGTCATGTTAAAGAGAAATCTGAATAACTGACGGTTATATCGTTCATAAAGCAGGCCTATCTTATCAACATCGCCATTTTTTACTTTAAGCATTAATGCGTTATCCGAGAGATTATCCAAGCTTTGAAATATTTTGTTGCGTCAATTTATACTGTAAACCACCTATAAAGTA
>DCFT01000189.1 GCA_002319885.1 Bacteroidales bacterium UBA1797 | reverse complement strand
ACCGGACCGTAATTTTATTTTACAGGACTTCCTGTACTCTTTTGAACACGAGGTCGGCTATTAGCTCATCGGCTCCCAGAGGCCCTGCATAACATAATGGGACTTCCCTTCCGTCGATTTCCAGGGTCCCACACCCATTGTCGTCCAGGTTCAGGATAGCCGGAATGTCCTTAGTGATATGAACACCCGAGGCCAGGAACACTGGTACAGCTGCTACTTTTGTTACCCCGGTTCCTGAGAAACCGTCTATTGCTTTTTGGAGAGTCGGTTCGCTGTTTTCCATAAAACCTGCTCTCACAACAACATCAGAGTGCTTCTGGGAAATGTAATCTGCGATCTGAGTGACTACTTCCTTATTGAAAGGCAGCTTGCTTCCGTGGCCTATAGCTAAAATTCCAAGTTTTTCTGTCATTTTTAAAACCTCAAAACCTCAGTTCTATTTAAGCTTAACACAATTATTTCAATTCGTAACATTGAAGAGTGTTACATATTAGGAGTTATGTGATATAATCTTTTTGAAAAATAGAACTGCGAAAAAAGCTTTGAATTAACTGGATAGAGCATAATTACGGTAATTTTTCTAATGTTTTTAACCAAGCGCTTATTATAAAACTATCTTTAGTTTTTACATAATAAAGAGTTTCGGATTCAACTCCATTTTATTGGTTTTGAATTCGGCTCTACAATTGAGTTGACTCTACAAGTCCCGTTTTCCATCGAATTGACTTCATAATGCATACTATTTATTTAGCCGGAATTGATATTTTCATTTTTCAGTTCGTCATTTTAATAAGCATACAGTAGATTGCTTAGAGATACACTCATACAGGTTTGATTTTAAGATTTATATTGGTTATTGCTTTGAAATATGAGGTAAAAATTCCAGATACTAAAGGTAGAATATTCTTTCGTGCCAGCGCAACTTTTGTTTATTACAACTAAATATAATTTTCTTACTTTTTGTTAAATAACAATTCTTTTATGTTATTAGTATTTATAGATTTTAAAATCTTGGGATTCAATTAGTTTCGGAGATAGAAGAATGGGAAACACTTATATTTACACTAAAAATTTTTTGAGTAGCATTAATAGCCTGGTTAGTCGTTACCAGGATTTTCTATTGGATGCCGGAACTTTGTTTACTGTAGCAAGCGGCCTCTTACTAATAATAGCAATACTTGCTTATCCACAAAATATGTTGTCAGATAACAATACGAGTGAAGGTAACTGGTTATATCTGTTATCTGCATTGATTGGATCATCATTCATATGGTGGTCTGCCTACCAAGGGATAAGAGAAGGAGATTTTACTGCTGATATACCTGTTACCATTGCAACAATTGCAGCTATTATTATCGGACAATATTCAGCCGCTGCTGTTGTAGCTGTACTTTTGCTTCTGGGCGGTATGCTGGAAGAGCTGGTCTCTGCTAGAGCAGGAAAAGCACTTGAATCTCTAGCAAAACTTTTACCTGATAGAGTAACCATCAGGCGTGGCGGACATGATATCGTGGTATCTCTTGAAGATGTTAAAGTCGGGGATACAATCCTGGTCAAGTCAGGAGAACGTATTGCAGTTGATGGAACTGTTCTTTCAGGCACTGCTTCAGTAAATCAGGCTGCTATTACCGGAGAAAGCCTCCCAGTCGATAAACAAGAAGGAGATACAGTTTTTGCAGGCACACTTAATGAAATAGGTGCAATAGAAATATCGGCCACTAAAGTTGGAAAGGAAACGACTCTCGGGCAAATCCGTCGTTTGATTGAGGAAGCGCAGACACAGAAGCCAAAAATAGAAAGGCTCTTGAATCGATATGCTAAGGTTTACACCCCTACTGCACTCATTTTAGGTGGCATACTCTGGTGGTGGAGTGGTGATCTAACAAGAGCAATAACCATGTTAATAATATTTTGTCCATGCGTTATGGTACTCGCCACGCCTACAGCATTAGTGGCTTCAGTTGGTAACGCGGCTCTAAAAGGTAATCTCATCAAAAAAGGAGCGACTGTTGAATCAATGGCTAAGATAGACACTGTTATTTTTGATAAAACCGGGACACTTACCTACGGTGAGCCAAAACTTTCCAGTATCATAGCATTAAAAAACAACGACGATAATGATTTATTATTATTAGCTGCTATCGCAGAGAAATTCAGTGAACATCCTCTTGGAAAAGCTATTGTTAAAGCCGCAGAAGAAAAGGGATTCGTAGTCCCGGATCCGGAATCGTTTATGTCCATTTCAGGAGTAGGTATAAGGGTTAAAACCAATGGAAAAAACGTATTTGTAGGCCGCCTAAATAAAGTATCTGGATTAGATATACAACTATCTCATGAAGCTGAAGAAAGTATCATGAAACAATCTCAATTAGGCCGTAATGTTGTCGAGATAGGTATTGATAATGAAATCGCAGGACTATTAACATTTGAGGATAAAATTAGGCAAGAGTCAAAGAAATCTATCGAAAATCTCCATAAGCTTGGAATAAGGACAATAATGGTCACCGGTGACAGCAAAGTGGTTGCGGAACGGCTAGCTAAGCGCCTTGATATTAACGAAGTATATGCAGAAGTAATGCCTCAAGAGAAAGTCGAAATCGTAAAACGTCTACAGTCAGAAAGTCATAAGATTATTTTCGTCGGCGATGGTGTTAATGATGGACCAGCACTTGTCACGGCTGATGTAGGGATTGCAATGGGACTTACAGGAACAGATGTAGCAATAGAGACAGCAGAAGTTGGACTATTATCTGATGACCTCTCAAAAATTCCTTATCT
>DCFT01000221.1:1604-2587 GCA_002319885.1 Bacteroidales bacterium UBA1797 | reverse complement strand
GACTTTACCTCAAAGACGCCGCCTCCGAGCTCGAGAATGGATACGTCGAAGGTTCCGCCTCCAAGGTCATATACGAAAATAGTCTGTTCGATATCTGCCTTGTCAAGTCCGTATGCCAGGGATGCGGCAGTTGGTTCGTTAATAATTCTCAGGACTTCAAGGCCAGCTATTGTACCTGCATCCTTCGTTGCCTGCCTCTGGGAATCATTGAAATAAGCAGGGACTGTAATGACAGCCTGTTTGATTTCCTCTCCAAGGTAAGCTTCTGCTTCTGTTTTAAGCTTCTGGAGAATCATTGCGGAGATTTCCTGGGGTTTGTATTGTTTTCCCTGTAGGGTTACCCTGTAATTTGCATCTCCCATATGTCTTTTAATGGAATAGACAGTATTCTCAGGATTTGAAACAGCCTGTCTTTTTGCAACCTGGCCAACAAGTTTCTCTCCTTTTTTGGAAAAACCGACCACGGAAGGGGTTGTTCTGGCACCTTCAGCATTCGGGATCACGACAGCTTCCCCGCCTTCCATTACTGCCATGCATGAGTTGGTAGTACCAAGGTCAATACCCAATATTTTTGCCATATTTTATCCTCACACTAAATAATGTTAGTTTAATTTATTTCTAGTTAGATTTTTATTTGTTTTTAGTTTTGATTTTTTAGTTTGATTATAATAAATATTAAGTTAAATTATTTAATTAAGTTGCTTGGTGAAGTTATTTATTTATATTTAACAGTTTAATGGACTTTAACAAACATTATGAATTATTTTTTTATTCGATTAAATAATATACTAATTGAGTGTTATAATTTTAGATGCGTAAATTAGCCTTTGGAAAAGGCTCAAATGAAGCAATTTTTGGTTAAAGTACCTTTTATGAGAGATTACTTTTCTGACTCTCTTTATATTTTAAGCATCATCAGGAGTTCTGGCTACTGAAACCATAGCTGGCCTGACAACCTTGGAATCAAGAGAATATCCGGGTCT
>DCFT01000221.1:715-1214 GCA_002319885.1 Bacteroidales bacterium UBA1797 | reverse complement strand
GGATTGAAAAAAACTGCTTTGAAAGCTGTTCTATTCCATTGACAATCGAATGCATGTCCTCTGCAGTCCTTGCCGATTTCAGGGCACGATCGAAATTGTCTGTAACTTCAACAAAATCAAGAAGAATCTGCTCGGTTACGGATTTTCGATTTTCTTCCATCTGACGGACGATCCGTTTTCTGAAATTATCAAAATCTGCTGCAAGCCGGAAAAGCTGGTCTTTGAGAATTTCATTCTCCTCTCGGCAGGCAGCCTCAGAGCTTTTTCCAGCTCCGGACTCAATTGAATCCTGTCCAGGAGTTCCCCCTGGCTCATTGGACTCTGCCGAACAACCTGAATTCCGGGCTTCAAAACTTTCAGCCCCAGTCTGGGTATCTTCTTCAGAATTTGGTTTACGTTCTTTATTAAATTTCTTCATTAATCGATCCCCATTAAATTGTTATAACGGTTACGCTCGTCCTGATCTGAGATTGTTTGTAATTCTATAAATACTTTTCTG
>DCFT01000221.1:0-401 GCA_002319885.1 Bacteroidales bacterium UBA1797 | reverse complement strand
TTGGTTTTGAAGTTTATAAGAGAGTACCTTAATCATAACAATACTTACTATCATAGAAGCTGCGACAGCAGAAATTAACTGATTCCAGCCAACACTGGATATTCCTCCATCAAAAGCAAACAACATGCCTCCAACCAATGACACAAATATGAAGCAAAGTCCAAAACCCGCAAGAGCACCTCCAACAAGAGAACTCAGGATATCCAGGCCGTGTCTTTCAAAGAAAACCACACCTGCAATAAACATTACTGCAAAGATCAACAGCACGAACGCTATAGGCAATGGACTTGATTTTGTGAAAAAAATTCTGAAAAGCCCTAGCCCCATATCAACTAGCAGTAAACCCATTATAAACGCAATAGTCAGAGTTCTAATAAAAGGGTTCTCAAATACTGACTGAG
>DCFT01000070.1:12472-26541 GCA_002319885.1 Bacteroidales bacterium UBA1797 | reverse complement strand
CTGTTCGAGTCAGATCACCCCGACAAATAACACAAAAAGGTCATTGCTAATCTGAGATTAACAATGACTTTTTCATTTATCAGCCACAATGAATTATCTGATAATGCTTACCATTCCGGTAATTGCACCTGAATATTGTGTTTTCATCAGGAAATAATACGTTCCCTCAGGCAATGGCACCCCATTTGATCTGCCATCCCAAAGGTTATCATAGCTTTTATTAGCATAAACCTCTTTCCCCTGTCTGCTGTATATTCTGACCTCACATTTACCATATGAATCGAGATCTGGTATCACCCACGTATCATTAATTCCATCATTATTGGGCGTGAAAAGATGAAGAATATTCCCGCGGGTTGGAACTATTTCCACATCAGCAAACTTTTCTGCTGGCAGATAATTCTGATCTCCGGGGCAGTATGCACGGATCTTTGCGATACCTTTTGCTTCACCAGTGCATTGGTTGCCTCTGACGATTGCAACATTATCATCAGCACTTTCGAAAAGTACTTCCAACCCTGAAGTGGAAGAAGCTTCTATAGGATAAACATCGTTCACATTCATTTTGTCCGGCAGATCAGAGAACGATATTATCTGAGGAATTTTTTCAACTCTAAGTATTCCGTCACTTGCATAAATAATATTATAGTTTGATGCTATAAAACCTCCATCACCCGTAGCATTTTCCGCACTGATTTTATAGCTTCCGGCATTTGCATCCGTTGAAACACCATCGCTGTTAAGATCAACATGAGTAATGCTTTCTCCTGAAGCCAGAGTACCTTGTATACTGAATTCAGTTCCAGTAAAAGTGAAGTCTGTTCCATAAGTTTTCGACATATCTACTGATGAAATTGTTATCGTCCTTTTTTCAGTGATCGTTGTCTGATAACCGGTTTTCCCTGGTTCATTTGTATCCAGCACGGTCAGTGTCCAGCTACCCGATTCACCAAACTGCAAATTATTTTTAAAAGTGTGTGTTCCATTATCACCGGGAAGGAATTGATAATCATCAGGATTTTTTGATTTATTATCTGTATTTGAAAATGTTATTCTTCCACTATAATTGGTTTTAAGGTTATTATATGCATCGATTGCTTCTACAGTGACACTCTGCAATGATCCCACAGTGTTAGGACTTGCGATTCCGCTCACAATGAAATTTTTTAATGGCGCAGGGTTGACAAGAACTTCAAGTTTATGCTCATCCGCATTGATAGTCCCGTCTGTAGTGGTTATCTCTGCAGTTTCTGTTTTGAATAATGTCATTTGGGTAGTAGCGACACCTGAAGTAAAGTCTAAGATTGTTTCCAGTCCAAAGCCCACCCCTTCAATTATAGGATTATCCATCTGACCCTGTGATGAGTTTGCTCCTGAGAATATCAGAGTTTTTAAACCATTATAATTGCTGGCAACATTATTAAAAATATCAAAGGCAGTTACTGTGATTGTTTGCTTTTCGCCTGCATCCTGTACGCCTGAGCCTGTTACTTTAAGATAATTTACAGTAGCTGAAGTTACATCAAATGAATTTGATACCGGTTGACTTGACGTTGCATCGGGAGATATTGCTGTTAAGGTATATCCGATACCAATTTTATTAATTGACAGATCGCTGAATGTAGCAACTCCCTTTACAGCCTTAACTGTAAGTGTTCCGTAAAGAACACCTGTTTTTCCTGTCGATGAATTATTCTGAATAGAAATAGTCACCGCTGCTGAGGACGATGTTAATATGTTTCCGTATTCATCTGTGATGCTGACTGATAAAGGGATATTAGCTCCTGCATTACAATTTTCAGGTTGTATTCCGAAGATCAGCCGGTTTGTGGAAGTATTACCTGTTAAAATTTGTGACCCGGATGAAAGGTCTTTTGCCCATGCAATTATACTTTTAAGCAGGTATTGCATATTAGGCTGAGGAAACCAGGCGTAATTCCCTTCAAAGAACCATGGCAGTGTACAACCGCTTACTAGCATGCGACCCGAACCAATTGTCTTTTCAACCATTGTATTTCCTCCGGAACATGTGAAAACTGATGCTGTATAGTTGCCTGTAATTACATTATGTGCCACAAAATTAGCCGAATAGTTGCCTGCAGAATAAGCCGGATATGTAGAATTCATAAGAATCGGATGTGTAGGTATAGCTGCCATCATTGTGCTTGTAAGCACACGATTTGAGTAGACACCTGAGTTACCAATCTCAAAGTTACCAAGTTCTTCATTTGAGGCAGCATCAACAATAAGAGTGTTTCCCTTACTAACCCATGAGCTGATTGCTGTCCAGTTATCATCGAGGAAATCTTTCATTACCATAGTATTTGTATCCCCGCCTTCAATAAACACAACCTTGCGCGCTGCATTGAATATTGCTGAAGCTGATGTTCCATAAAGGAATTTTGACCAACCTGTGCCTTCTGATCCGTATATGGTTTTAAACGCCTGAATGATTGCAGTCTGACCCCATGGTTCACCGTCTGATGTAAGGTAGGCTGCATCCTGTCCAAAAGCTCTACAAATATTTGTAAGAATTAAAAAAACTAAAAGCGCTATCTTTTTTAAAACAATTAATTGTATGCTAGTCTTTTTTTCCATAACTGAATTCTGCTCTATAGGGGATGTCTGGTTAGTCATCATTCACAGTCTGTTAACCAAAGGATATGCCGTTCTGAGTCAGGTTAATGGAAACAACTGTATTAGTTATGCTAAATACCTGTGTATGAGCTAGTAGCTATTTTGACTTATCTGAAAAAAAAAGGTGTGCCTGAATACAGTTTTAGAAGGTTCACGAAAACACATTAAAAAATCGCACACATGTGCGGTTTTTAATATGAAATATTCTTCAAAATGAGAAGTACAAAAGTTTACCAGGTTAGAATTATTGTCAATTATTTTTGACAGCTTTACTTTCAGAAAATTGAAAACATTTAAGTTAATAAAATGGTGGATGCTGATATAACAATAATAGGCGCAGGGGTAGTTGGTCTTGCCATAGCTGAAAAAGTATCAGGGCAAAATGACAGTGTATTCCTTGTAGAAAAACACCCGACATTCGGTCAGGAAACCAGCAGTCGAAACAGTGAAGTTATTCATGCCGGAATCTATTATACAAAAGACAGCCTGAAAGCAAATCTCTGTGTTGAAGGAAAATGGCTTTTATATGATTACTGCAGAAAATATGATGTTCCTTTTAACAATTGCGGTAAATTAATTGTAGCAACTTCCAAAGAGGAAATTGCAATAATTGAAGGCATAAGACAGACTGCCATA
Source organism: Bacteroidales bacterium UBA1797 (assembly GCA_002319885.1). Classification (GTDB taxonomy): domain Bacteria; phylum Bacteroidota; class Bacteroidia; order Bacteroidales; family VadinHA17; genus LD21. The sequence continues at coordinate 23,268 of DCFT01000070.1, read as the reverse complement.
AGGAATGGAGTTGATGATATCGAGGTTCTTGGAAAAGAACAAATTGCCAGTCTCGAACCGAATATTTTCGCCGTTAAAGCTCTTTTCTCACCATCAACCGGAATCATTGATTCTCATTCACTTATGAAACAATATGAGACTAATGCAATCAATAATGGCTGCCACATAGTTTATGGAAGTGAAGTTACAGGAATCAGTAAGATAAAGGAAGGGTATAAGATCACGCTTGTTGAGTCCGGTAAAGTGAATTACGAATTCACGTCAAGGGTTGTTATCAATTCGGCAGGGCTTAGTGCCGATAAAGTCTCTGAAATGGTTGGTATTAATGATGACAATCTTAGGATACTGTTTTGCAAAGGTGAGTACTTCAGGATCAATCCTCCAAAAAACAGGCTGATAAAAAGGCTGGTTTATCCTGTTCCTCATCATAATATGGAAGGTATTGGAATTCATGTTACAATAGATATGGGTGGAGGTGTAAAACTTGGTCCTGATGTAAAATATCTTGATTCAAATATCTACGATTACAAATTAACCGCATCAAAACAAGAATCATTTTACAAATCCGCTAAGAAGTTTCTTCCCTTTTTAGAATTTGATGATCTTTCCCCTGAAATGGCAGGTATACGTCCAAAGATCCAAAAACCCGGTGAACCTTTAAGAGATTTCTATATCCGGGAGGAGAGCGAGAGAGGATATCCGCGATTTATTAATCTGATAGGGATGGAATCACCCGGACTGACATCTTCAATTGCAATAGCAAAATATGTAAATAATCTTATAAAAGATTAAATATAAAGTATTTGGATATTTATAATAATCAGGGTTTGTTTTTAAGAAGATTCTGCAAATCAGCCATTTCATCTCTGAATCTTGCTGCTTCGATAAAATCAAGCTCTGAAGCAGCTTTTTCCATATTCTTCCTTGACTTTTCGATAGCCTTTTCAAGAGCATCCCTGTTCATATATTTTACAACAGGATCAGCAGCAATATCGGGTCTGTCAGGTTCAATGTAGGCTTTAACTACAGTGCCTTTCCTTCCCAATCCGCTGAGTACAGATCCCGTCTTCCTTATGATCTGAGCAGGTGTAATACCCATCTCTTCATTGTATTTCAGCTGTTTGGTTCTTCTACGGTTTGTTTCATCTATGGTTTGCTTCATACTGCGTGTAATGACATCGGCATACATTATGACTTTACCATTAAGATTTCGTGCGGCTCGACCGGCAGTCTGGGTAAGGGATCTTGCAGACCTGAGAAAACCCTCCTTATCGGCATCAAGGATTGCAACAAGAGAAACCTCCGGGAGATCAAGACCTTCCCTGAGAAGGTTGACACCAACCAGTACATCAATAGAGCCGGTACGTAACTCTTCCATGATATCTATTCTGTCAAGCGTATCGATATCCGAATGAATATAGCTGCATTTAATATTGTATTTTATCAGGTAAGATGAGAGCTCTTCAGCCATTCTTTTGGTGATAGTTGTAACCAGGGTGCGTTCTCCTGACTTTGCACGTGTACGTATCTCTCCCATCAGATCATCGATCTGGTTCAGACTTGGTCGCACTTCTATCGGCGGATCCAGAAGACCGGTAGGCCTGATAACCTGATCCACAAATACACCCTCACTTTTTTCAAGTTCGTAATCTGCCGGAGTAGCGCTTACAAAAATGGTCTGACCGGTAAGTGATTCGAACTCTTCTATCCTCATTGGTCTGTTGTCAAGAGCAGCCGGAAGCCTGAATCCGTATTCAACAAGAGTTTGTTTTCTTGAATGGTCACCACCGAACATAGCCCTTACCTGGGGTAAGCTCACATGACTTTCATCTATAACAGTAATAAAGTCTTTTGGAAAATAATCGAGCAGACAGAAAGGTCTTGTTCCAGGTTTTCTTCCGTCAAAATAACGGGAATAATTTTCGATACCGCTGCAATAGCCGAGCTCTTTTATCATTTCAAGATCATATAAGACACGTTGCTCGAGTCTTTTTGCCTCTTCCCTTTTCCCTATATCATTAAAATAAGTAACCTGGCGTACCATATCGTCCTGAATATCATTCACGGCCATATTGATCCTTTCCCTTGTTGTAACAAAAATATTTGCCGGATAAACGATATACTCATTCAGAATATCCAGCCTCTGTCCGCTAACAGGATCAAAAGTATTCAGATCTTCAACCAGGTCACCAAAGAATATCACTCTTACAGCAATATCGGCATATGCTGGAAAGATGTCAACCGTATCACCCCGGACTCTGAAGGTACCATGTTTAAATTCGAGCTCATTCCGTGAATAGAGACTGTCGACAAGTTTCCTGAGAAGAACATTCCTTCCAATCATCTGACCCTTCTTTATATGAACAGTGTTGGAATGAAAATCATCAGGATTCCCTATGCCGTAAATACATGATACTGAAGATACTACAATCACATCATGTCTTCCTGAGAGTAAAGAAGAAGTTGCGCTCAGACGAAGTTTTTCAATTTCCTCATTAATGGAAAGGTCTTTTTCTATATAAGTGTCCGATACTGGGAGATAAGCTTCCGGTTGATAATAATCATAATATGAGACAAAGTATTCAACTCTGTTTTCAGGGAAAAACTGTTTGAATTCGCCATAGAGCTGGGCTGCAAGTGTTTTATTATGGCTTAATACGAGAACAGGTCTGTTAATTCGCTCGATTACATTAGCAATTGTAAATGTTTTACCCGACCCGGTGACACCAAGGAGTGTCTGAAAAGGGACTCCCTTTTCAAGTCCTGCGACAAGCTGGTTAATTGCTTCGGGCTGGTCGCCGGTTGGTTGAAAATCGGATATAAGTTTGAAATCCATATAGCGTTGTAGGATGAAAAGATTACAAAAATACAAAAAAATGAGATACCTATTTTCATTTCAACCAGGACAGTTTTGGGATACAATCCATTAACCACGAAGGCTAAATACAAAGATCACAAAGTCCTTATTAACAAGGTTTTTACATTGTGCCATATGAATTCTTTGTGTGCTTTGTGGTTTAATAAAAGTGTTATCAGATGTGAATTATTAAAGCAAAAAAAAGGTGTTTAGCAATAAACACCTTTATAATCCTACCAGGTTTATATTAACCTAGATATCCTTTCAGCAACCTGCTGCGTGAAGTATGTCTCAATCTCCTGATGGCTTTCTCTTTAATCTGACGTACTCTTTCACGTGTAAGACCAAATTTCTCACCAATCTCTTCGAGAGTCATTTCCTGGCAACCAATTCCGAAGAAGAATCTGATTATATCTCTTTCTCTCTCCGTAAGAGTGGCCAGAGCCCTGTAAATCTCCCGCGAAAGCGATTCGTCCATCAGAAGCTTGTCTGCAACCGGAGAATCTGAGTTGGTCAGAACATCAAGCAGACTGTTATCCTCTCCTTCAATAAACGGGGCATCAACAGAAACATGACGTCCGGATACTTTAAGTGTATCGGTTACTTTTTCTTTTGGCAATTCAAGCACATCAGCTAACTCCTCAGGTGACGGAGTTCTTTCGTTCTCCTGTTCAAATTTCGAGAAAGCCTTATTGATTTTATTAAGCGAACCAACCTGATTCAAAGGCAGTCGAACAATACGCGATTGTTCAGCGAGAGCCTGAAGAATCGACTGCCGTATCCACCATACTGCATAGGAAATAAATTTGAAACCACGTGTTTCATCAAACTTTTCCGCTGCCTTTATAAGGCCCAGATTTCCTTCGTTGATAAGATCGGGAAGACTAAGTCCCTGGTTCTGATATTGTTTTGCAACAGAAACAACAAAACGCAAATTTGCTTTGGTGAGTTTCTCTAGAGCAGCTCTGTCGCCTTTCTTTATCCTTTGAGCCAATTCAACTTCTTCTTCCACCGATATCAACTCTTCTTTACCAATCTCCTGCAAATATTTATCGAGTGATGCACTCTCTCTGTTTGTTATGGATTTGGTAATCTTTAGCTGTCTCATTATACCTCCCAAAAAAATTTCCGCAAAGATATTGCTTTATTATGTAATAACAAAAATAATTCACTATTGTTATAAAAAGGGGATTCTTTTTAAGAATCCCCTGAATAGTAGCAAATTATGTATTTCTAAAGTATTATTTGCCAAATTGATAATTAAATACTGTCCCATCAGGAAGGATTCCTTCGATGGATTTTAGAGTTGTACCATTATTTGTATCCTGCTTTACATCAGCAGGAGATTTTACTTTTTTACCATTAACACTCAGGATGATATATCCTTTTGCCATACCAATATCTTTGAATTTTCCTTTATTTATATCAGTTACTTTAACACCATAATCAACATTAAGCGAATTCATATCGTCTGATCCGAGAGATTCCAGTTCTGCTCCGAAAACCATGTCCTCTGAATCTTCCATAGCTGCCGTAACTACTTTTGTATTTCCTGCAACATTCTTAAGTACAATGGGGATAGTCATTTCTTTACCATCTCGCATAAATGTCACGGTTGCCTTGTCACCAGGACGATGTTTTCCTACCTGCTCCTGCAAAGCTGACACTGTGTTTACATCAATACCGTCGAATTTTACGATTACGTCATTAGCTTTCATCCCTGCCTTTTCAGCTGATCCATCAGGAATAACCCTGGTTATGAGTGCTCCTTTTATTTCAGGTAATTTTTCTTTTGCAGCAATATCGGCATCAACATCCTGTATATTAACACCAATAATAGCTCTCTGAACCTCACCATACTCTTTGAGATCGTCAACAACTTTTTTAACTATACTTACTGGTATTGCAAAAGAGTTACCTGCATAAGCACCGCTAGGCGAAAGAATAGCAGATGTAATACCTACCAGTAATCCTTTGGTATCCACCAGCGCTCCACCACTATTACCCATATTAAGCGCTGCATCAGTCTGAATAAATGATTCAATTCTGTAATCACCCTCATTCAAACCGAGAGTTCTGCCAGTTGCACTTACAATCCCGGCAGTTACCGTTGATGTAAGGTTAAATGGATTACCTACAGCCAGTACCCATTGGCCAAGCTTAAGCTGATCCGAATCACCATATTTAATAAAAGGTAGGTTATCTGCTTTTATTTTAAGCAAGGCTATATCACTCCCCGGGTCACGACCAATGACCTTTGCTGTAAAAGTACGCTTATCATTCAATGTAACATCAACTGATTCAGCATTTTCAATCACATGGTTATTGGTAATTATGTAACCATCGGGTGAAATTATTACACCTGATCCATAGCCGTTTACGGGCTGTGGTTTGGAATTACGTTCACCATAAAACCAATCCATAATAGGATTGTCGGCAGTACCTTCCATTTTTACATGGACGTGTACCACTGCATGAACTGTCTTTTCAGCAGCATAGGTGAAATCAATCTGACCCTCCTGTGTCTCTAATGAAGTGAGATAGGCTCTCGCGTTCTGTGAATCCATATTTGAACTGTCCTTTGTAACTTCGACTGTGGGCTTAACCATTATCTTCGAATATGCAAATAAAGCAATTGAAGCTCCCAGAAGAGCCATAAACAGTGCACCAAATAAATACTTACCTTTCATGATCTTAAATTTTAAATTAAACTGTCCTTTCGTTTTAGCTTATTGTTTCATTATTATGCCTTCACAAAAGTTTGATATCTTTATAACCGAATTAATATGAAATTGTTTTACAAAGATCATGCATTTTTGGAATGATCTTCAACAATTTACAAACATTTAACAACACTTTAACACCTATGATTATAGTATTTAACAAATATCAGGGAACAGGCAACGACTTTATTATTATCGACAACAGGAAGGGTATTTTGGATCCTCTCGATTCCAGACTCATTAATAAATTATGTGACCGCCGGTTTGGAATAGGTGCCGACGGACTGATACTTATTTCTGAAGATTACAAGTATGATTTTGAAATGAAGTATTTCAACTCCGATGGTTTTGAAAGCACAATGTGCGGTAATGGAGGACGGTGCTCAGCTGACTTTGCCATCAGATCAGGTATTGCCGGCAAACAGCTCACTTTTAAAGCTATTGATGGAACACATTCAGCAATCGCTGAGGGAGGGATAATAAGGCTGCAGATGAATGATGTAAAGGAACCCAAAATCATCAGGCAAAATTATTTTATCAATACCGGATCACCGCATTGCGTAATCTTTCAAAAAGACATAAGCATGCTGGATGTCAATACCGAAGGAAAAAAAATCAGAATGTCGGAAGATTACGCACCGGATGGAACCAATGTAAATTTTGTCGAAGTTGTAAATAATGGAATCTATGTAAGAACCTTTGAAAGAGGTGTTGAAGAGGAAACACTTTCCTGTGGAACAGGTGTGACAGCCTCTGCCATTGCTTCAGTCCTTTCCGGACTAATTGACATTGGTCCTGTCAATGTAAAGACAAAAGGGGGAAATCTGACAGTCTCATTCAAAACAGATGGTAATTTAATAAGTGACATATGGCTCTCTGGTCCGGCAACTTTTGTTTTTGAAGGGATGATAGAGGTGTGAGGGATGAGTTGAAATGATCTGGAACAAGCAAAAGATTAAAGAAACCAATTAATATTATGCCATGTGCCGTATGCCATGTGCTTTAAAATTATGCAGAAAGAAAGACTTTACGGAAAGACACTTAATGAGCTGATTGTTGTAACCAAAAGGATCGGATTGCCGGGTTTTGCCGCAAAACAAATATCTGACTGGCTTTATAAAAAAGAAATACAGTCGATTGAGGAGATGACCAATCTGTCAGTAAAATCCAGGGAGATTCTACAAGCTGATTATGATTTAGGACTTTCTGCCCCTGTTAATGAATCAAGGAGTTCCGATGGAACAAAAAAATACCTCTATAAAGTCCTTAATGACAAATATATAGAAACGGCATATATTCCGGATGAGGAGCGGGCTACTATCTGTGTTTCCTCACAGGCAGGATGTAAAATGGGTTGTATATTCTGCATGACAGGGAAACAGGGTTTTCAGGGTAATTTATCTTCAAATGAGATTCTAAACCAGTTCAGAAGTTTACCTGAGTTCAAAAACCTTACAAACATGGTCTATATGGGTATGGGTGAACCCCTGGACAATATTACCGAAGTAATTAAGAGCCTCGATATACTCACCAGTGAATGGGGATATGGATGGAGTCCGACAAGAATTACAGTCAGTACAGTAGGATTAATAGCCGGGATAAAAGAATTTCTTGAAAAAAGCCGCTGTCATCTTGCTGTAAGTCTGCATTCTCCTTTTGATGAGGAAAGAAGGAGACTTATGCCTGTTCAGCGTACCAATACTGTAAAAGAGGTGCTTGATATAATCCGCAATTTCGATTTCAACAGTCAGCGACGAGTCTCTTTTGAATATATTCTCTTTAAAGGAGTAAATGATACACCAGCCCATATAAAAGAGCTTGCAAGAATACTCAATGGAATAAAATGTCGTATCAATATAATCCGTTTTCACCCAATACCGGGTTCAGAATTTCAAAGTCCAAACCTTGGTACAACGATAAATTTTAAAGAAGCATTAAACGCTAAAGGAATACTTACCACGATAAGGGCGAGTCGTGGTGTGGACATTCAGGCTGCCTGCGGATTGCTGTCAACACTCGAACAAAATAAACCGGTTAAGAAATGAGAATAACATTTTTAATCATATTGCTTACATGTATCAACCTTTGGTCTTTTTCACAGGAAAAATCGTCCGAATCATTTCCTGTTGATTCATCTCTTACACATGCATCCGTTTCCATGTGTATTGCAGATGCTGAAAAAGGTGATATCATTATGGAGTATAATTCAGATATAAGTCTGATGCCTGCCTCGGTAATGAAAATTATTACATCTGCTGCTGCTCTTGAAATGCTCGGTCCAGATTACATTTTCACGACCAGACTTTGTTATACCGGCTCGCTTAATAAACGCACGGGAAAACTGACCGGGAATATAGTAATAATTGGAGGAGGTGATCCCGCGCTGGGGTCAAAATATTTCAGTGATAACTATAAAGATTTTCTTAACAACTGGGTTAATGATATAGCAAAGCTCGGAATTAAAAAAATTAAGGGTAGGATAATTTCTGACGACTCATACTACGATTTTTTACCTGTCCCGGCCAAATGGCTATGGGAAGATGAAGGGAATTATTATGGTGCCGGAGCTTACGGAATATCGGTATTTGACAATACTTATGATATTCATTTTAAATCAGCAGCAGATAGTTCACATCCGGTGATTGAAAATGTCGTTCCGGAACTATGCAAAACTGATATGTCAAATTTTCTGCTTGCTCACGGTGATAAGGACGAAGGCTACGTTTTTGCTGCCCCTTACAGCGCAAGTGGATGGCTTGCAGGAATTATACCTGTCAACCAGGATGATTTTGTCCTGAAAGCATCAATTTCAGATCCTCCTCTCCTGCTTTCAAAAATGCTGACAGAAAAACTTAAGGAGAGAGGGATCAGGCTAACAGGAAATCCAACTTCAATAAGATTAGAAAAAAAACCGCTTAACGAAAAAGTTATAACAATAACTGAAACTTCCTCACCTACTCTTGCTGAAATTATTTCTGTACTTAACCATGAAAGCGTTAACCTCTTTGCTGAACATCTGATTAAGGAATTAGGTAAAAAATTCAAAAACGATGGATCGACATCTTCAGGCGCTGAGGTTATCAAAGAATTTCTTTGCAGGTCGGGAATAAATACATACGGAATGTTCATTGAAGACGGTAGTGGTCTTTCTCCTTTAAATGCAATTAATACGAGAGAATTGGTCAATTTGCTTATCTACATGAAAAACAGGGGGAAGTATTTTCCACAGTACTATTCGTCTCTCCCTGACGCGGGAAAAAATGGTACCCTTAAGAATTATTTTAAAGATCCGCTTTTTGATTCGCGGCTCAAAGCAAAAAGTGGATCAATGACAAGGGTGAGAAGCTTTGCAGGCTATTTCACAACATTATCAGGGAAAAATATGGCCTTCAGCATTATTATCAATAATTATACCGGGCCCTCAAAAAATATTACTTCGGCTATTGAAGATATTGTCAAAGAAATAATATTAAAAAACTAAATCATTAAAAACTCAAATATCCGCCTCTAAAGTTAGAAGTCCATCCAGGCTGTCAGGAAATCGTTTATATTTGCACTTCCCCCAGCAAGAAAATTTATGAATAATAAAATTGCTATCAGAAAGTGCAAAACGTACGATCTTAAAGAGGTATACGAATTAATTTCTGAAATATACAGAATTACAGATGGCCCTGATGTCAAAGGGAAAAAAGTACTGTTAAAACCGAATATTCTGACTGATGATGACCCGGTAAAATGCATAAGCACTCATCCTGTGGTTGTAGAGGCAATGATACGGTTCCTTCAGTCAGAAGGGGCTATAGTCATGGTTGGAGATTCTCCGGCGGTACACTCACAGAAATTCAGAGGTGAGAAATCGGGCATATTCAGTGTATGTGAAAAAACTGGTGTACAATGGATCGATTTTATGTCGAATCCTGTCGAGAAATCTTTAAGGAAAGGGAAAATCCGGATAGCTTCTGTTGTAGATCATGCAGATCTTATTATTTCCCTTCCAAAATTCAAGAATCACGAACTGGTTTATTTTACCGGTGCAATAAAAAACACTCTCGGCTTAGTACCAGGGTTCAGTAAGGCGAAACAGCATGCCTTACACCAGGACAGAAGTAAATTCGGTGAGTTTCTGGTAGATCTTAATGAAGCTGTTACACCTGATTATTTTCTTATGGATGGTATAATGGGAATGGAAGGTCCGGGTCCGGGCCGCGGATTCCCGGTAGAAATTGGGTTATTATTTGGTTCGACAAATCCACTAATACTCGATATGACGGCAAGTCGTATTGCGGGTTATGAACCATTACTCGTACCAACATCGAGGACGGCATTTTTCAGAAAGAACTGGCTGAAATCAGAGGATGATATAATATATGATGGTCCGGTAATAAGCAGCATTGTAAAACAGGGATTTACAAAAATTCCGGTTTCAACAACCAATAATATTGCTCTGAAGTTTATACTGAAAAGGATAGGCTTCCTGAAGAAGCTTGAAAGAAGGCCTGTATTCATTCACGGGAACTGTACCGGTTGCCAGAAATGTGTAAATATATGTCCGGTTCAGGCCATTTTGCCTCTTTCTACTAACAAAACACATATACTTCTGACCGATAGCAAATGTATCAGATGTTTCTGTTGCAGTGAAGTATGTATGGATAATGCTGTTGAAATAAGAAGGAAGGTATTTGGAGTTTAGTATTCTCTGTGTAACTCTGTGACTCCTCTGTGTAACTCTGTGACTCCTGTGTGTAACTGTGTGCCAGTTCTTAAAATTTGTTACACTGAGATAAAACACAGATTAGCACAGATTATATATCCAGCAAATCTATAAGATAAATAAGAGATGCTATTGCTGCGCTACCCATCTGTAGTTCACGGATATTTATATGCTCAAAAGTATCATTCGCAGAATGGTGAAACCAAAAATAATTTTGTGAATCAGGGATATATCCAATCTGTAATGCGCCCAAAGACTTAAGAGGCGATATATCTGAACCGCCACCTCCCTTGTCGAAATCCCTTATATCATATGGAGCGAACCATGATGCCAGAGACTGAAGCTTTTCAAGTTTTGGCCCGTCAGCTTCAAATCCGAATCCTCTGGGGCTCATTACACCCCGGTCAGATTCCAGGGCAGCATAATGAACCTCGCCTTTTCTTTTTGCCTCTTCTGCATATGTTTTGCCACCGGTTGATGTCATTTCTTCATTCATGAACATAAC
>DCFT01000070.1:0-12052 GCA_002319885.1 Bacteroidales bacterium UBA1797 | reverse complement strand
AGAGAACCATAAATTTCGCCGATAACATTATAAGATGTAGTATCAGGATAATTCATGCACGTAGAAACCATGTGTACTGTGAGCGAAGGATCAGCTTTCAGCCACTGACTTAAAAGATCAGCATCTAATGTTGAAACGGCAATGGCAGGTATTTTTTTTACGTCATCGGCATAACGGGTTACTCCCGTATGCGGGAAGGTATCAAGTGCCTGGGTCATTGACCTTACAATAACAGCTATGGCACCATATCTTGATGCCTCGGAGGGTCCTGTTGTCCGCTGGTTTACAGCACCTCCATACGCTGCAAATGTATTTATTAATTTACTATCGAATGGCCGGTTAAAAAATACAATTTTGCCCTGAATATTTTTTTGTCCTAAATTTTTAAGCTCCTCAAAATTCTGAACTTCAATAACTTCTGATGTTATTCCTTTCTCATCTGTCCCGACGGAGAGGCCGAGGGCAGTTATTTTCAGATCCTTACTCCCATTTACAGCTGAAGTTACGCTGCATCTCTCAAGACCTCTTACCCAATGAGGTACTGTGACTTTCTGAAGCCAGACTGTATCAGCGCCTGCTTTTAAAAGGGCCTGGCGGGTAAATTCGATGGCTGTTTCTGAAGCAGGAGAACCTGCTATTCTTCCTTTTGTATGTTTACAGAGATACTCCAGGTTATTATACGCGGTTCTGTCAGTCAGAGCTTCATCAAAAACAGAAGACAGTGTTTTGGCCGGGCCCTGTGCTGCCATTATATGCGAAGTCAGGGCAAGAATAAAAACAACTACAATTTTTTGCATGACGTGGTATTAAACATCAATTTTGGCATATTTGGCATGCGTTTCTATGAACTCCCGGCGAGGCGGGACCTCGTCACCCATGAGCATAGAAAATATATGATCTGCCTCGGCAGCGCTCTCGATAGTTATCTGTTTCAGTGTTCTTGTTTCAGGGTTCATTGTTGTTGACCAGAGTTGTTCGGCGTTCATCTCACCAAGACCTTTGTACCTCTGAATGCCAACAGTAGATTCTTTGCCCTGACCCAACTCAATCACGGCAGCTTCACGTTCCTCTTCTGTCCAGCAATATCGTTCGCCTTTCCCTTTTTTTACAAGATACAGCGGAGGCATTGCAATATACAGGTATCCCCCTTTGATAAGATCCTGCATATATCTGAAGAAGAAAGTCATAATAAGAGTATCGATATGAGATCCGTCCACATCGGCATCGGTCATACAAATTATTTTATGGTACCTCAAACCAGCAGTGTTAAGAGCTTTACTGTCTTCATCAGTACCTATACTGACGCCCAGAGCCGTAAAGATGTTTTTAATCTCTTCGCTTTCATAAATCCTGTGCTGCATTGCTTTTTCGACATTAAGTATCTTACCTCTTAATGGCAGTATTGCCTGAAACTTCCGGTCACGACCTTGTTTTGCCGTTCCACCTGCCGAATCACCTTCCACAAGGTATATCTCACATTTTTCAGGATCGCGGTCAGCACAATCTGCAAGTTTACCAGGTAGCCCCGAACCAGAAAGTACTGTTTTACGCTGGACAAGCTCCCTGGCTTTACGTGCGGCATGGCGTGCAGTTGCGGCAAGGATTACCTTTTGAACAATGACTCTGGCATCTTTCGGATTCTCTTCCAGATAATTTGTAAGCATTGTACTTACGGCCTGGTCTACAGCACCCATAACTTCTGAGTTACCGAGCTTTGTTTTTGTCTGTCCTTCAAACTGTGGTTCAGCAACTTTTACAGAGATAATAGCAGTAAGCCCCTCACGAAAATCATCTCCATTTATATCAAATTTAAGTTTTGTTGTAGCTCCTGAATCTTCGGCATATTTTTTAAGTGTACGGGTTAAGCCTCTTCTGAATCCGGCCAGATGTGTTCCTCCTTCAATAGTATTAATATTATTCACATAGGAATGTACGTTCTCAGAGAATGAGTTATTATACTGTAAAGCGATCTCAACCGGTATCTCAGTTTTTTCAGATGTTATATGAATAACTTTTTCAATAAGCCTTTCTCTGTTTGAATCAAGATATTCCACAAATTCTTTAAGTCCCAGTTCAGAATGAAACTCCTCAAAGCGGGCAGTGCCTCCGTTTCCATCATCAATAAGTTCTCTCTCATCTTTAATAGTCAGTAATATCCCCTTGTTCAGAAATGCCAGTTCTCTGAGTCGGGCAGAGAGTATCTCAAAGTTGAATTCGATAGTCTGAAAGATTGTTCCATCGGGTTTAAAGGTTATGGAAGTTCCCGACTTGTCAGTCTTCCCTATAATTTCTACGCCAGTAACAGGCTTGCCCTTTTCATATTGTTGTCTGTAAATTTCTCCTTCCCTCATAATCACTGCTGACAAATGCGCAGAGAGAGCATTAACACAAGATACCCCAACACCATGTAATCCACCAGACACCTTATATGAATCCTTGTCAAACTTTCCACCTGCGTGAAGAACAGTCATAACAACTTCAAGCGCAGATTTTTTCTCCTTTTCCATTATCCCGGTTGGAATACCTCTTCCGTCATCTATGACAGTTACGGAGCCATCTTCGTGAATGACGACCTCTATTTTAGTACAATAACCGGTAATTGCCTCATCAATAGAATTGTCAATAACTTCATATACAAGATGATGTAATCCTTTTACACCTATATCACCAATATACATCGCAGGCCTTTTCCTGACAGCCTCAAGACCTTCCAATACCTGAATATTATCTGCTGAATAATCCTTACTGTCCTGCAATTTCTTTTCGTTCTCGCTCATTGTTCCTGAATTTTTAAGTCAACGTGTGTTTCTGTCAATTTTATAAATAAGACCAATATATAAAAGAGGAGTCACATCTTTTTCTGCTCCGGTTTTCCGATATTAAACTTGCTTTTTTGGTTATGAAACAGGGATATCATTTTTACTGTTTCCTTCTGTCAGAATCAACCTCACTTCTCCTATTCTAATTTATTGATATTATGATTATTAATAATTGGCTCAAATATACGGATTTTTAATTGTTTTTCCTTAAGAAAATGTTAAAAATAATACACATTTCATGGTAAGAAATTAACACAAAATCAAGACCGGGAGCTTCTCCGGTAACTTCCTTCCCCGAGATTGCTGAAACCCAAAGAAAACCTGAAAAATGTGCAGGCAAGTCAGAATCTATAAACTATAAGTAAACCCGAACATGATAAGCAATCCCTCTGAGGGATAGTATGCCCATTCATAGTAACGCTTATCAGAGATATTATTTAGTTTGGTCCAGAAGGAAAGTATCCTGGAATAACGATATTCTGCACTAAGATTAAGATTGAAGTGTGCAGGCATTTCAACAATCACCGGAGGCATTTGCTGAGGAAGACGTGTAGCAGGGGAAAGAGCCTCACCATTGACTATAAGGTTCCGTTTGCCTTGCACACTTATCTCCATTCCGGCAATAATCTTATCTCTCAGGTTATATTTTAACCCTAGCTTACCATCCCAGCCAGGTTTGTTCCATGCATACTGAAATTTTGCAAGGTTATACTGATAGATATTTGCTGCGACGATAAATGCGAGTTTATCCTTAATCGGTCCGCTCATTTCAGCATGTAAATTGAAAAGATTCACATCATCATAAAGAACTGAAAAGAAGTTCCCCCGATTCGGAGTAGAAATAGTGTCGGGTATTACCAGGTTGGAGTAGAATAACATGTTGCTGATCATCGCATATGATGCTGATACTATATAATTTCCTCCAATCCCCGTATTTCCTCGTAAACCGGTAGAAAAAACAAGATCCTGGCTGGTACTTGGTTGTCTGTAAATACTGCCATTGCTTATCACGAAAGGATTTTCGGAAATGATTTTCAATGGATCATTCTTTTCAAGTTTTCCAGATAATCCTGCAAAAAAGCTGACATAGGATGGTACTATGTTGAAATTGAAATCAATATCCGGATATACGTGAAGCGAAGTAAATGCGTTCATATCTTTCTCAAGCAATGCCTGTATTCCCAGCTTAAAACTCCATTCCTCTGATTTCTTTTTAAGGAAAGGGCTTATTGAGGCAATATATCCGGGTGATATTAAGACGTTGTCAGAAAAGCTGAAATGATCATAATTTAAACCTGATCCGATGTAGAATTCATTGAACGATTTGGCCATCATTCCGGAGATTCCGATTTTATTCTGATACATACTGTTTAAGGAAGTGAAATGGTCGGCTGAAACCTGAAACTTATATGAGAACTCCGTTGAATCTAATGTTACTGAGCATAATGAAGCTTTCGCATCTATATTATTATATGGTAATCTGGTTTCCTTATTGGAAGGAAAATAGTCTGGAACCATTGGATCATAACCATAAGCATGACTGGTTTTCCCGGTATAATCCAATGATCCTTCAAGAGTACTTTTTCTAAAGAATTTCTTACCAAAGAGAGAAGCATTATTATCCATATAGCCGGCAAAAGATTTCCAGCCATTGGCGAGTTCAATCTTTCCGTTTGTTGAAAAATGCCTGGCATAAAACCCTATTGAGCCTTTTTTTGACCTTTCATTTGTTATACTTAATTCAGCTAGCGGGGTGAAATAATTCCCAAAACCTAAATTAATATAGCTCTTATAAAGTTTAGGCAAAGGATCGGGGAGTAATGCTGCTGCCTTAATCGGACTTATTGTATATTCCGGCAGGAAAGGAGTAGTCTTTACATCATAATGGAAATCAGGCCTCACTTTCGACGTATCATTCATATCGGGTAAAAAGCTCCTCTTTTGGGATTCCGGGAGAGATGGTTTGTATGGATTATACAGAGTGACTTCTCTCTTTAATCCTGTATCCTGTTTCTTTATCTGGCCATTGACAGGCAATAAAGAGAAAATAATAAGTACTGGTGTAATAAGATTTCTTTTTATCATGTCAGATTAATTTCTATTCAGTTTATGACTTTGTACACTGTCCTGAAGTTTATCATTTTTATCAGGTTCTGGTTTGATCTCATCAAGAGAGCTTAACTTAGCTTTTACCTCATCAAGAATGCCGTCATTATCAGTTTTATAATAATCCTTTAGACTCTGAAGAGTTGCCCTCGCCTGCAGCAAATCACCCTTTTTGATACTTATGTCAGCCAGCAGAAGAAATACTCTTGCCATCCAGTATTGATGAGGTGACTTCAGATCAATAAATTCTGTAATAATTTTTTCAGCTTCTGCAGGTTTATCCTTTTTATAGAGCAATTCAGCCACCATATATTTAGATTCAGCTCCTTCAGCGCTGGTAACTTCAGTTGCTACTTTTCTGAAATCCCTCAGGGCATCATCAAAATTGTTCAGACTGTAATTGGCTTTTGCACTCATGAAGGTAGCTTCCCTGACCAGCTCTTCGGGGATATTCGATGTACTGTTAATTTTTGAAGCTGCTATGATAGTTTTTTGAGCATCACCAGCCTGGTATGCTGAATTCAGTTCTCCTTTGAGAGCAATAAGTTTATTCTCTTCATTCGATGAAACTTTTTCAAGTTTTTCATAATCTTCAAGAGCCGCCGGATAATCTTCTTTATCGTACAGTATTGAGGAAGCAGCTATTAAAGATTGCTCCAGGAACTGATTATTTGGCTCATCAGAAACTGCTGAATACAATTTCAGTGCTTCATCAATATTACCTGACGACTTAAGACATTCTGCCAGGTAATACTGGGCGTTTTGCCTGAAACTTCCATCAGGGAATTCGGCAAGATAGTTTTTTAATATGCCGGTGGCCTTATCATATTTCCCCGACATAAACAGGTTTTCGCCTGACATATACAGCAGAGAATCTTTCTGAGCCAGGTTAATATCACCATATCCATCGAGTGTCTTGACATAGGCAAAGTAAGAGTCAACATCATTTAAATCAACATAAGTATTTCTTAATCCAGTCATTGCATCCCTGGCTTCGGGACTTGACTTGTAGTTCTCAATCACTTTTTTGTATTGTACAATGGCTTTTTCATTTTCGCCGAGATTGTAATAAAGAAGACCAAGCTGGACTATGGAGCGTGGAACAAACACACTACCGGAATAATTTGTAATTATTGTATTGAAATCGGATTCTCCCTTCGGGTAGTTTTCAAGAACCAGGTAAGCTCGTCCCCTTTCAAAGATGGCATTGGGAACGTAGGTTGAAGCAGGATATTTTTGTATCAGATCCGTTAATACATCGATCTTACCTTTCATATCATTAATAAGACCAAGGGAAAAACCCTTCTGGAACATTGCATAATCTGCATCAGAGCCTCCGTAATCGATAACCTTGTTGTAATAAGCAATTGCAGAATTATAGTCAGTAGCTATGTAATAGCAATCAGCAATCCTGTCTCTCGCGTCAACCACCAGATCCTGTTTAACATTCGCAAATCCTGCTTCAAAGGTTTTAAAGTTGGTCAGTGCATTTGAATAGTCTTTCTGATTAAAGAAGGCATAGCCAAGGTTGTACCTGACCATAGAGTATTCACTTAAAAGCGAAGCACCCGGTAATCCCATAAACAATTCATAATCTTCTTTTGCCAGATCATAACGACCAAGCCTGTAATTAGCTTCGGCCCTCCAGTAAACCGACCTTGCCCTGATCTGTATATTATACTTTTCATATCTGAGGGATTTGTCAAACATACTAATCGCCTGTTCAAAATCGAGATTGCTAAATAACTCCAATCCTCTGAAAAAGGCTACTTTCTGATAAGCCTCTTCAAGTCTGTTGTCTTTATTCCCTATTTTATCCAGAGCAACCAGGGCTGCTTTATAGTTTTTTATTTGCATTAATGTCCCAACGAGGTAATCGTATACCTCCTGAATTCTCTTCGACCCGGGATACAGATCAATGTATTCCTGAAAGGCAGCTATAGCTTCTCCAAAAGGAGCATAAGCTGTTTCGTATGTCAGTTTTGCATAATTATATAACGATTCTTCCTTGATCTTTTTGTCAAAATCCAGAACAGAAGCTTGTCCGAATGCTAAACGGGAACGTGTCTTATCGCCTTTCTGCAGATAGCAATCACCAAGGATATCCCAGATATTCTGACTTAGAAGATCACCTTTTGCACCAATTTCAAGGAATATTTTAATTGCTTTATCAATCTCACCTGTTTTATAATAACAATAGCCAAGCTGATATTTATCCTCTCTTGCACTCGCCTTTGCACCTGTGGAGTATTTCTCGAGGTAAGGCAGAGCTTCCTTGTAATTTTCCTTACTGTAATATGCGTCTCCTATAAATCGGTAAAGTTCAACAGCCCTGGTTTTTCCAGCCGACTTAAGAAGATCGGGAGCCATTGATAGTATGGCATCATAATCTTTCTCTACATATAAAATCTGAACTATATAGAATGGCACAATAGCCCCGAAGGTTTCATCATCTTTCAGACGAATAAATCCCTCCATGGCAGTGTGATACATTTTCTGTTCATAGGCTATCTGCGAAAAATAGTATATCGCGGGAGGAGTATAATCAGTATCAATATCTTTTATTTCGGAAAACATCAGAAGTGCCCGGCTCTGATCACCTTTAATATACAGAGAGTATCCCAGCCTGAAAAAATATTCTGCCAGCTTTTCCGATTTTAATTCCTGCCTGTTAACGCTTTCATAATACTTTACTGCTTTCCTGTAATTTTTATTTTGATAAAAATAGTTGCCTAATTCGAGACGTGCATCATTTATCCTTGGACTTTCAGGGTGTGTATAAATGAACATCATCATTCTGTCTTCGGCATCAGGGTTGAATAGTTTCAGAGCAGCGATTGAACTGTAATATTCAGCGTCAGCTACAAGAAGGAGGTTTGATTTATCGCCATTTCTGATAAAAGAATCAAAAAGTCGTATTGCAGCCGGATACTTTTCTTTATTGAACAATTCCATTCCTCTGTAAAATTCCGACCCGATCTCTCCAACCATAAAAGGTACCTGTGAAGCTACAGGAAGCAGGAATATTAAATAAAAGCTTAATATTAAAATGAGTTTGTTTCTGTTCATAACTTATTTTATTTGGCACTTCACAAAAAATCACCGTTCTGATGGCATGTTATTGAAATTTGATGTAATACATTCACAGTGAACCACATATAATCAGAAATAGGTATTTTTTAATTAATCGTAAAATTACAACTATTAAACGCCGTCAGTCGGCCTTTATTACTGATTTTATCAACATATAAAGGTTAATTATCAATTCTTTCCTTATTTTGCAGATTAAATAGCGGAAAAATGCAGGAGAATCTTCCACTTGATGTTATTATTGAGCTGACAGACTGTAGTATATGGCAGCAGAATCATTTAGTACTGTCGAAAGTCAATCTTCGGGTAGGCAAAGGAGAATTTATTTATATGGTTGGCAGGGTTGGTAGCGGGAAATCGAGTCTCATCAAAACGCTTAATGCCCAGATACCTCTCAGGGAGGGTACTGGACTAGTTGCAGGATATGATCTGTCAAAAATAAAAAATAAAGAAATTCCTTACCTGCGCAGAAAGATCGGAATCGTTTTTCAGGATTTTCAATTGCTGATTGACAGATCAGTAAATGAGAATCTTGCATTTGTACTGAAAGCAACAGGGTGGAAAAACAAATCAGAAATTGATATTCGCATCGGTGAAGTTCTTGAGAAAGTGGGGCTTGGTCTTAAAGGTTATAAGATGCCTCATCAGCTTTCCGGCGGGGAACAGCAGAGGGTAGTTATAGGCAGGGCGCTTCTTAACGACCCGGAAATAATATTAGCTGATGAGCCTACCGGTAATCTGGATCCTGAAACATCAGAAGGCATTCTAAGGCTCCTTACTGATATCAGCAAAACAGGCAGAGCTGTGGTTGTTGCTACCCACAACTATAATCTTCTGAAAAAATTCTCCGCACGTACTCTTAAATGTGATAAAGGCGAACTTGTAGAAGTCAGGAATGATGAGGAGATGGAACTTTTACAATGAAAGAAACGATAATGGCGAGCCTTGTTTTACTTGAACAACCTTAACGGCCAGATAAGCCTGTTGCGATAAATACGATAAAAAGGCATTTTAGTGCATCCGAATGATTCAACAAAAGCAGCAACAGAAGGTATCGAGGAACCACTGAAATCGAGGATAGTTTTTGTAGAAGAGTAAGTTCTTATTAATTCATTGATAACAAAATAACCAATCCTTCTTTCCCTGCTTTGTGGTGTATTAACTACAAAAAGCAAAGTCTTGATTCCGGGAATTTCAACAACAAAAATCCCATAAATTAACTTCTTCCCGGTACCTCTGACACCTATCAATTTCCCTTTTTTATTAATAAGACAAAAGTCCATCAGATTTTTCAGACGCTGATAATCACGAACCTTTATTCCCTCTATGCTCTGGCCCTTATTGTTTATAAAGAGTTCGATTATCTCATCAGGAGTAATATCAGAAATCAGGTCAGGACTTTTTTTGGCCGAGGTACGAACGTTTCTCTTGCAGTGATCAGAAAAACCCTGGTAGATAGTTTCATAGGGTCTCGAGAGATCCAGTTCAAAATTGACCTTTTCTGTCACCTTATAACCTGAAGTAGCGATTTTCTGTCCAATGCACAAGTCTATAAGTTTAAAAAAATCAGGCATATAATCGAGAAACTCACCAATAGCAAGGGACACAGACTTATCAGGTGAATATGCACCCAACTGCTGTAGGAAAACGGGTGTAGCAATATATTGTATTCCGTAACGGCTGAAACCTGGAACCGGAAAGACAGCATCGTAGTCATCGTCGACGAGTGCCTGCCATCCGGGAGCCATTATATCAAGATACCATGAATAAGCGTAAGGCTTTGCCCCTGGTGTGTTTTCAATGCAGTTATCCCACTTTGCTTTGTCTATTTCTTCATTCTTGTGATAGACTATCATGCTTTCTGGTTTTTGATAAGGAACTCAAAGACTTCTCTCCATCCCCTCCGTTCCTCATTATCAAGTAATGATGTATTATGCCAGATACTAACAAAAAGTCCGCCAACTTTCTTTGTTTCATTTATCATTTTCAAAATCACCTCTTTTGCCCCTTCAGGATCAAGTTTTTTATAGTCGTAAAGTGTACCATCCATTACCTGGAAAGGAATTATCTTAAGGTTTGTCAGCTTATCATCACAAACATTATAGAAAAAATAGGGACGGGCTATACCTGCTCTGAACCCCGGTTCCTCAGGATATCCCATGGAATAATCTTCAGAGATCCCTGCAGAAAGAATATTTTTATAAGACCGGGGCATATTTAACCTAATATAATGAAAACGGCTGATCCTTATATTTTCTCCAAGAATAATCCTGAGACGATCTGCTTCATAATTAATAAGTGATCCGTCTCCTCCGGCAACAAATGACGGATGAAGACCAACCTGGTATTTAGTATTTATTTTACGAATCAGGTTCCGGTATTCTTCATATTTCCATGATGGGTTTTTGTCGTATTTTGAACGGTCTCCGACAGGAAAAAAGAATCTTGTATCGGTACTGTCTGTCTCAATGTTTTCGAGCATATAATCAAAGACATCAAATGGATCTTTTTCTTCTTTTGAAATTATCCGGTACTTATCGCCTATACTAACTGGTATTGTATTCTTGTCATAAAAGAAACCTGCAACCGATCTGAAAATGTTTTTTCCCAGGTATGCAAACGCCTGATCCGTATCAATCGTCATAAGGGCCTTATATTCATTACGTTTGAAAACAAGAGTAGGAAATCTTTTTAGTAATGTTTTTGATATCTCTTTAGCCCAAAGGTCTATAACCGGCTTCCCCAGAAAACCGTTTTTAAAAGCAATTGATCCGGAACAGGGAAATCTTCCATACATGTCAGGGGAATATTCCAAATACTCCTCATATCTGCTTACAAGATAAAATGACGCTGCAAATACATCAAATGGCATATCCGAATCAGAACTGGTCTGAAAAAAAACTGGTAATCCTTTCCACTCACTGATCGTTATCTGTTGAGGCAGAATTCCCTTTTCAAACAAAAGTGATCCGGGGCATATTTTAAATGAACCGGAAATATTTTCAGAAGAATAGTTAATAACGGGATGTTTCCCCAGCTTTCGTTTGTCTGTAGTCACTTCCCAGTCTAAGCCGAGAATATCTCCAAGAACAATACCTGCGATATACCTTAGGCGAGTCGTATCCTCAGGAGAATATATTTTTACCGGTCCTGAATTCATAATTACAAATTTATGTAATTACTTGTTAACTAACGGTATAATGTTTCATAAATCTACAATATTTTTTATGCTATTTTAGTATGCCATTTCAAAAACAGAGTTTGGAATGAGCAAGAGTTTATTGTGCCCGGAGTTATAAAGAAATTGCAGATAATTAATTTAAGGTATTCCGGGTACTTTATGTACTTTAGTCACTCCAAACTTTTAATTCAGTTGCAATTAGAATAATTTGCTTATCTTTGCGCCCTAATTAACAAAGTGATTTCCACGAAGCGTTGCTACGCATTTTGCCCAGTCTGCATTTGAGTTCATTTCGGCCGGGATAACAAATCCATCGCTACCGGAAGCACATCATAAAATATAATAATGATAAATTTTGAAGAGATGGGATTCACTCCCGGTATCCTGAAAGCGATTCAGGAGCTTGGATTTGAAAACCCAATGCCTGTACAGGAAAAAGTTATCCCACTTATGCTTGCAGGTGAAGTAGATATTATTGCCCTTGCACAGACAGGAACTGGCAAAACAGCAGCTTTTGGACTGCCACTTGTCCAGGCAACAGATACTGAAATAAGCAATACCCAGGCACTTATACTCTGCCCTACCAGGGAATTGTGTATGCAGATCACCGGCGACCTCACAGACTATGCCAGGTTTACCGGTAAGCTTAAAATACAGTCTGTTTATGGAGGAGCAAGTATTGACAATCAGATAAGGGCTTTAAAAAAGGGGGTTCACATTATTGTTGCTACGCCAGGCAGGCTGATTGACCTGATAGGAAGAGGCGCTGCAAAACTATCATCGGTAACAACTGTTATTCTCGATGAAGCAGATGAAATGCTGAACATGGGTTTTCTTGACAGTATAAATGAAATTC
>DCFT01000067.1 GCA_002319885.1 Bacteroidales bacterium UBA1797 | reverse complement strand
ACATACACCTGTCCATGAGCAAAAGCCGCGCATGCATCAATTACAGCCCTGTCGAAAGTAAGTCCCTGGCTCTTGTGAATTGTTATTGCCCAGGCTAATCTGAGAGGATATTGTGTAAATGTTCCGATAACTGTCTCCCGGAGCTCCCGGGTCTCTTCATCGAGCGTATATTTCATGTTTTGCCATTCTGCCAGCTCCACCCTGATGCGGAAATCGTCGTCAGGACACTTTACAACAATAACATCGTCCTTAAAAGATTCCACCTTTCCTATTTTCCCGTTAAAGAATAGCTTATCCCCCGACAGGTCATTCTTTACGAACATAACCTGTGCCCCGGTCTTCAGAACCAGTTCACTTACGTTAGGGTAGGAAAACTCAGGAAATTCATCCTTAACAGTGGCTTTGAATGAATGAGTTCTGCCGGGAAGCTTCTCAAGCTTTGAGTCATTTAAGGTCTGGGCCTGAATATTGTGAGTAGTGAGTGTAATATATCCCCCGTCAGAATCAGGGTCAAAATCAGGAATATACCTTTTGTTGAGTTCGCTCAGCACCTCCGGATCAACATGATTGTCGCGGATTTTATTAAGCAGGCTGATAAAAGCCTGATCATTCTGCCTGTAGATATGTTTCAACTCAATAGTAACATAATCGGTGCTGCAAAGCGCCCTGCTTCCAAAGAAAAATGCCGAATCATAATATTTACCGATTATTTCCCTGTCATCGTCTTTTACTACAGGGGCAAGTTGTTGAAGATCACCGATCATCAGTAGCTGGACGCCTCCAAACGGCAGGTGGCGGATCCTGTATTTCCTCAGCACAAAATCAATGGCGTCGAGTGTGTCCGCCCTTACCATGCTTATCTCATCAATTACAAGCAGATCAAGACTTTTGATTATGTTGATCTTTTCACGACTCATTTTATAACCCGCCGTATCATTTTGATCTGCCTGTTTGCTGTTATTATTTTCCTGAAGGTAGAACGAGGGAATATATGGGTGAAAAGGCAACTGAAAAAAAGAATGTATGGTAACACCTCCTGCATTTATTGCGGCTACTCCTGTCGGGGCTACAACGATCATCCGTTTTGGTGATGCTGCTTTCAGATCCTTCAGGAATGTAGTTTTGCCGGTACCGGCTTTTCCTGTCAGAAAGATATTGCGGTTTGTGTGTTTGACAAAATCAAAAGCTAATTGCAGCTCCTGATTGGTGGCAGTTTCCATATTATGTTCTACACTTTTTTGTACTGTAAAAGTATTAAAAGCTGTTCAACCTGAGACTATCTACACGGAGAAAATCAGTAGAAATAAAGAGGCGCAGGGCAGGGGGCGCAGGGCGAAGGGCACAGAGCGCAGGGCTCAGGGTAAGAAGACTAAGGGACGGAGAGACTTAGAGACTGACTTTCATAACGCAGCTGAGTCTTAGACTGAGTCTGGCGAAGGGAACTCTTTTGTGTCACTTTTTTATTTTCTTTATAAAATATATTGTATCTTTGCATGACATATCATTCACTTATACATTATATAGCTCTTTATGACTGATATTTCATACAATAAATGGGATTCTATGAGTGATAAAGCACTTGCAATGCATATAGGTGCTTTTATAAAGCACCATAGAATGGAACAAAACAAAACACAGGATGTATTGGCAAAAGCTGCAGGAATAAGTCGTTCCACACTTAGCTTACTGGAACGTGGTGAAACGGTAACATTGGCTACACTAATACAGGTTCTCAGAGTCCTGGATAAATTATATGTCCTGGATGTATTTTCAATACAACACGATATTAGTCCATTGATGCTGGCGAAAATGGAAAAGGAAAAAAGGAAAAGAGCCAGTGGAAAAGGAGAAGAGACTCCTGTCAAAAACGACTGGTAATATGGATGTAGCTGAAATAAAAATATGGGGAGAACTGGCAGGTGCAGTTTCATGGAATGAAAAAACAGGGTTGGCCAGTTTTGAGTATGACTCTGATTTTAAAAAACTGAACTGGGATCTGGCACCTTTTAAAATGCCAATCAGTTCATCCCAAAAAGTAATGACTTTCCCGGAACTAAGGAAAGAAAAAAACGCTGAATCTGATACCTTCAAAGGGTTGCCGGGATTGCTAGCAGACGTTCTCCCTGATAAATATGGAAATCAACTTATTAATATCTGGCTGGCACAACAAGGCCGGCCGCAAGACAGTATGAATCCGGTTGAAATGCTTTGCTTTATAGGCACCAGAGGAATGGGTGCTTTAGAGTTTGAGCCAATAACATTCAGGGAAAATAAGCGCACATTTTCCATAGAGATGGAAAGTCTGGTTAATATTGCCCAAAAAATGTTGTCAGGACGGGAAGCTTTTTCTACCAACCTTCAAAAGGATGAAGAAAAAGCCATGCTGGAAATTTTGAAAATCGGGACATCAGCTGGTGGTGCCAGACCCAAAGCGGTTATTGCCTATAATGAGAAAACGGGAGAAGTTAAATCGGGACAAACGAAGACACCCAATAGTTTTGAGCATTGGCTGATTAAATTAGATGGAGTAAGCGATATACAATTAGGAGCAAGTAAAGGATATGGACGTGTGGAGATGGCATATTACAATATGGCAATAGCCTGTGGTATTGAGATGATGCCATCGAGACTCCTGGAAGAAAACGGCAGGGCCCATTTTATGACAAAAAGATTCGATCGTGAAGGAGGAGATATTAAACACCACATCCAGACATTTTGTGCATTAAAACACTTCGATTTTAATCTTGTAACGAGCTTTAGTTATGAACAGCTGTTTCAGACCATGCGCGAATTAAAACTGAGTTATCCGGATGCAGAACAAATGTATAGAAGAATGGTATTCAATGTGATTGCCAGGAACTGTGATGATCATACCAAGAACTTTTCATTCAGATTAAAAAAAGGGGGTAAATGGGAACTGACCCCGGCCTACGATGTTTGCCATGCATACAAACCAGCTCACCGGTGGGTAAGCCAGCACGCATTAAGCATAAATGGTAAGCGGACTGCCATTACAAAAGAAGACCTTTTAATTATTGGCAGATCCATAAAAAACAAAAAGGCAGAAAGCATTATAGATGAGATAAGTGACACGGTTAGTCAATGGAAAAAATTCGCAAATGATGTTAATGTACTTCCTGAAATCCGGGATGAAATTGACAAAACATTGATTAATCTGAAGTAGTGCTGGAAAACAAAAATCCTTTAACCACAAAGTGCACAAAGACCACCTTCACTACCAACTTCGCTAAAGCTTCGGTGGTCAAAGAAAGCTTCGGTGGTTGAAAAAGGCACAAAGAGCACAAAGCTAAAAATCTAAATTTCATTCCTTTACCTTTTCAGCCAGAGTCTCACGGATCAGCTTCCTCAGCTCAAGTTGTTTGTTTTGAACCTCATGTCTCGACGACGGCCGGAAATATTGTGCATAACGGCATTTGCCCAGCTTATATGACAGATTATTCACATTGCCTTTAATATCGACCCCCAGCTTAACCGGCAACGGACAATCAACCACTGAAACATTGTAATCGAATGTCATATCCAGATTATGCCGGCCTGCTATAACGGCTTTGTATTTATCCATGACAATCAGGAAAGGATAAATATCAATTTCGTTACGGAAGATCGTGAATTCTGCCGACAGAGAATCAACCTTGTTCTGGGTCTTTTTATTAAACCGGAGCTTTTTGGCAATCTCACTGAAGGTCTGACCATCCATCAGAACCAGATTATTCCCCTTAATGGATGCAGCCCCGCGTAATGTCGATTTTTTGATATTATATAATGAATCGAGATATGTCTCGGCTGCAATGTGAAATTCACCCCTCCCGCCGAACGATCTCAGCATGGGCATAATAGAATCAATATCAGGGATCATGGTCAGCAATTCACTGATCTCAACATCCATCATATGATAATCAATTCCCAGAAACAGGTGGTTTGTGCGGGGTGTGCGATACATAGCTGTCAGTTGCATCCTGGCAGCAGGTGTATTGAAGGTAAGTCCGTCGAGAAGCAGGATGCCATCGTGAATCTGCACCGCGCCTTTAATATTGGTAGCCGTGTCAACGCCTATTGTAGCCAGTCTGACATTTGCATTAAGAACTACATCCATTCTCTTTGGCACCATGTAAGGACCTGTGCTTACAGTATCGACAGTTGTATTTTCCTGCTTATTTACACTTGTTGAATCATAAGTGCCTATTCCGCTTGTCAGAGCCATTAACTGTGCAACATCGGTTTTATCGGATATAAAATTGAATTTACCCCTCAATATTGAATCGCCTCTGAAATATGACAAAACGTTATTTAAAATACCTGTGAGCTGAAAATCCGATTTGCCAATCTTCATACTGCTTTCCTTAATGTTGAAGGTCTCAGGGTCGAGATCCATCTTCACTGATGGGATCTCGATCGGATTTGTAAATTCCGACATAGTAACCATACCCTGGTTAATATCGGCATAGCCTTTTACGAGCCATTGCAGGAATATATCTTTCTGCGTATTATCATTCGATATGTCGAGATCTGTGCTGATTTTATTGACACTTGCAAAGTTTTTGCCAATGGCTGTTTTCAGCTCACCACTGTTATACGATAAAATAATATGTGGCTGAAAGGAGTTACCTGGTCTGGGAGATACCGACACTTTTCCGTGTGGGGAGACAATAGCGATTGTCATGTCATCCATTCCGGCCGTCATTGCATCCATGCTGAAGCTGCAAATCAGATCTGGTAACCTTGTAGTATCCCTTACATCCGAAGTTTCGAGTATAAGTGAGGATTTTTTAAGCGATGCATTATAGCCGGCAAGTTTCCCTGCCATAACATTGTCTGAAATTATTGATGCAAAAATAAACCCGGTGTTTTTTGATAATGGTTTATTGTTAGGCAATGCAAAATCGATCTTTGATCTGTCAGTTTTTAGTGTTATGCTATCATATTTAACATCAAGATCCGACAGGGTTACCGCACCAGACAATTTCATCTTTTCAATTTGCATCTTCTCAACCTGGCTCATGGTAAAACGCGACTTAACCTCTCCCGATACTTTTCCACTGACTGTAGTTTTCATACTCTGCGGGATCATACTGTTAAATTCATCCAGGGTTAATGCGGCGCTGGTGGTAAGATTGCAGGAAATATCCTTAAACAGATGAGTTACCATACCCCCGGTACTGAAGGTTGACTGAGGTGTTTTTGCTGTGAACCGGTTAATGCGGATGAATGAAAGTGAGTCGCTGCTCAGATCAGTGTATATAGTCAGATCACCATCTATATCATGAAGAGGCAACGAAAATGCGGAATACCTCAATGTTCCTTTTTCAAACAAGAGATGCATATCCAAAAGCGGCATATGTGAAGTGTTATAAATGCCCCTTATACTACCGTCAGACGACAGCAATCCGTCAACATCAACTCCTTTTAAATATGATTTATACGAAGGCGGCACCAATGCCACGATATTTTTAACCGGCCAGGATGCAAGTTTATAGGTAAGGTTGGTAGTAATGTTCTTGCTTACAGTGTCATTTTCAATAGTCCCGTTAAGCAATAATTGCATATTATTTATTGAAGCCGTTGCGTTTTTGAGTCTGATAAACTGGTGTGAAGTGATTACGTCTACCGGAAGATCAAACTGCACTGCTGCCTGCTGAAGGTAATTTTCTCCGCCATAATCGAGCGATATCATTGAAGAGCTTACCTTAACATTGCCGCTTATATTATCGCGAAAAACTGTCCCGCTGATTTTTGCACTCAGATCACTGATTTCAGTGTTAAGCTTTCCTCCGTCATACCGCACCGACAGCATTGAAGTGTTCACCTTAACATCGCCGCTTATACTATCGCGGGAAACTTTCCCGTTAATTTTCGCACTCAGGTTACGGATTTCAGTGTTAAGCTTTAATGACAGATCATTATAATGAAGGCTGACATTCTTCAGTTCAATATTCCTTATGTCAATGAAAGGCAATTCGGTTTTTGATGCTGAAACAGGAGTTGGATTTGTATCGGGAGGCATGATGTTATAGTTAGTCCTTCCGAGGCTGTCGGAATAAACGTTAACAGATCCGCCGTTCATCTCCAACCCTATAAGAATTATATCTTTCTTTTTCCAGTATGCTTTTGCATCCACAACACCAACCAGTTCATTAACACTAACCAGGGTATCAGACATGGAACCTGCCACAGGGTTTATTAATGCGAAATCCCTCACCTTTAAACCAAAGTTCGGGAAGGTGCTGAAGAAAGTCAATTCAACAGACCCTATTTCCGACTTGCAGGTGATAAATTTTGCAGCCTGTTTGCGAACAATCGGAGTTATCCTTTCAGGAGTAAAGACGATCCAGATTAAAACGCTCACTGCAACGAGCAGAACTCCCAGCAATGAAAGAAGAGAAATAAAAAAAATCTTTATGAATTTTTTCATAGAATTTTAAATGCAAATATTAACAACTTTAGGAAGCAGAGATATTTTACTTGCTTACTTTGGTAAAGGAGAAATTTGTCCCAAAATCATCATGATATTTCAAGGACGTTTCGGTTAATTCCGTAACAGTATATACCTTAGGTACAGAGCCACCCGTCTCGAGGATGTGTATCTGTGTCAATAAATCATTTACAAGTGTCCAGGTAAATGCCTGTGCTTCCGCTTCGGTGACATTATCGGAGGTATCCCAGGTACCGCCAGTGCCGTCAGCCGCATATTTATAGAAAACAGTACCTGACTGCCATTTCCCGGTCAGAAGGGTTTGATCAAAAGTTGTGTCTGTCTTTGTACAGGAAACAGCAAGAAGAGTGATCACTGTAAGCATGGTGAGATATCGGAGTGTCTTTTTCATCATATGGCGTATTTAAAAATATTTATTTGTTAATTATCATTCATTAAGGCAGTTATAACTTTCAAAACTGATAATTCTGGTCAGATTTCAGTCCACAATATAATAAAAAGTAGTCATATAAAAAAAGCCCACCGCCGCTTCATGGCTTTCTTAATGAGTACATTGAAAAATTAAGAATTCCGGGGCTGTTGAAAAAGTCGAAATCCATTAACCATTAAGGGGTTACAACGTACTCGCAAAGAACGCAAAGAAGAACTAACACAGAGAAAATCAGAAGAAGCACGGAGGTCCACAGAGGAGATACAGAGTTACATAGAGTATTTGCCCTGAGCACTGAGCCCTGTGCCCTGTGCCTTTATGTCTTCTTTTATCCTTTCATTTATTACATCAATAACCGGTTTTACTTCAGTATGCCGGTGACCACCATTTAAACGATGAACTGTAATGTTATGTTTCGTAAATTGTTTTTTTTCAAATCTTTTTTCGTCTTTCCCCCAGAACACTATTATTTTTTTATTGTCAATTTTCATTATTTCTTTCAGCACATCATAGGGCCAATGCCTGAAAGTAAGACCTATCTGGTCTAAAAAATGAATTTCGAAATCTGAGTAGCGCGAAGGGGAGATCAATACAATAAATTCCACTTTTTCTTTCCATACATCACTCATTAAATTATAAAGAAAGGGTACGATTTCAGAACCGAATGAATACCCGGCAAAAATAAATTTCCGGCGATTATATTTTTTTAAATTCAAAGCAATGTATGGCAAAATACTGTCAAGGGTTTGTTGAGGCGTTTTCCGCTTTCGGAAATATTTATATGAATTAATAGACATAAAAGGTATATTGTCTGCACATAAGGTGTCGGTTAATTTTTCACCAAAAGAGGTCCTGCCTGAATCACCCGTAAAAAAGACGACTAATGGTTTGTTGCCGGTATTACCGCATTCCGGTGGTATTATATAATCTGATTGCGCCTGTGCATTGCAATAAAATAATACCATTAAAAAAAACAGATATTTTCTATACATGGCTTTTAAAATAAAAGACAAAAGTATAAAGAAAAAAGTAAGAAAAATGGCTTACCGGTTACACAGAGGGACACAGAGAAGCACAGAGAGGCACAGAGAGAGAGGCAGAGAGGCGTGAAGCATCCCATTAACATTCATCTTCCGAATAATCTCCTGAAAAATCCCTTTTTCTTATGTTTTGATTCCCTGGCACCTTCATTGCGATAGATCTTCTTGTTCTGGAAAAGATCCATGAATTTGTTAATTATTGTTTTTTCTTTAAAATCAGGACAATCCAGTGCCCCCTGCAAATCAGGAGGAAGATCGGGGAAGAGGCTTATAAGTTGATGAGTAAGTGTGTCATTTCCCTGTACTTTCTTCAAAGTCAGAGCCACAAGAGGCAAGGCCAGAGTGCTGCCGGAACCATATGACCCGTTATTGAAGTGGATAGCCCCCGATGCGGCCCCTACCCTGGTAACAATTACAAGTTTAGGATTAAATGCCGTAAACCATGCATCGGAAAAATCTTGTGACGTGCCGGTTTTCCCTGCAAAAGGGAGAGTAACACCGTAAATGCCGCCCATTGCAGACCCGGTTCCCTCTCTGACAGCTTTCTGCAAGATAGCACTTATCAGAGTGGCTGATCTTTCCGAAAGAACCCTTACTTTCTGATAATTAAACGGATTCTGCCATATAATTTCACCATCAGGACTTTTGATAGATATAATATTTTGTGGTTCAATCAGGTATCCTCCGTTGGCAAAAGCCGAATAGGCTACAGCAGTTTCCTGGATGTTTGCCTCAGCAGTTCCCAGCGCCAGCGAGGGGGTATTAACCAAATCAAAGGAAAATCCTAATTTTCTCCATAAAGTATCAAGACTCTCAAAACCCACATTTACGAACAGGTTATAGGTCGGGATATTCATGGAGTGAACCAGAGCACCGGCCAGAGAATATTTTCCGCCAATTGTACGGTCATAATTTTCAGGACTCCAATTATCGGTACCCATTGGAGCAACTGAATCATTATCAAGATACTGACATGGCTGAAGACCAAGTTCAAATGCCTCAGCATAAAGTATAGGTTTGAAATTCGAAGCAAGTTGCCTGCGGGCAAAGATCTGATCATACTGCTGCGATTTAAAATCAACACCTCCAACCCATGCTTTGACAGATCCTGTTTGCGGATCGATGGCAAGCAGACCTGCATGTAATATTAATAATGCCTGCCTCAGACTGTCAGCAACAGTTATTGAATCGGAATGAGAACCATTCCAGTCAAATATTTGCCGGATATTGACTTCCCCGGCACGTCGCTCTAGATTGAGATTTTTAAGCTCCTGGGCAACAAGCTGGCTTATGATTTTTTCCCCCGATGGAGTCTGATATTGCTCCCAGAGTCTTTTCTGCATTTTTGAGAGATGGTCGCGAAAAGATTCCAGGGCATATTTTTGAAGAGTAAGATTCAGAGTGGTTGTAATAATCAATCCATCTTCCTCAAGATTCCATTTTTCCCCGGAACCTGATCTTACATTTTGTAGTATCTGTTCTGCTTCATTTTTTACATGAACAAGAAAATAATCTGCCGGTCCTTCAGATTCAATATCTTTAAAGCTCTGAATAAGTGGAAGTTTACATAACGAATCTGCCTCAGCTGCTTTGAGATACTTATATTTCTCCATCTGTCTGAGTACTACATTTCTTCTTGCAGCAGCGTTACCGGGATGGAGACGTGGGTTGTAGTAAGTGTTTGCCTTCAGCATTCCAACCAGTACAGCGGATTCTTCGGGCTTAAGAAGTTCAACTTTTTTATTGAAGTATCTTCGTGATGCGGTTTCAATCCCGAAAATATTTTCTCCGAATGAAACGGTATTCAGGTACAGCGTCAGGATCTCTTCTTTGCTGAATGATTTTTCAAGACGGTGGGCAAGTATTGCTTCTTTTGTTTTGAATATCAAAAGAGCTACCCGGCCTGATCTTTTTCTGCCAAACATGTTTTTTGCCAGCTGCTCCGAGATCGTACTTCCACCTCCGGAACTACGGTTATTAAGGATAACCGATTTGAAGAGAACCCTTAACAGGCTGCGGGAATCTATACCTTTATGCTCAAAAAAACGGGAATCCTCTGTTGCAATAAGAGCATTAATAAGATTAGCCGGAATTTGTCCGAAGGAAACATTTGTCCTGTTTTCTGAGAATATATTACCAATAAGCTCACCTTCGGAAGATATAACCAATGTTGCTGTTGCGTTCTTATAATTTAACAGTTCTTTTTTACTTTGCAGATGGCCGAAGAGACCTATGTAAACAGAAAACACAAATATAACCGGCAACGCAAGCAGGATGATAGCTATTGCAATAATGGTCTTCCAGTCTTTTTTCACTTTAAATTTGATACTCATCCTTTAACGGAGTTTGTTTAATAAAAGTATATCACCGACGGTTAACATGCAACTCTTAAAGACTTACCAGG
This sequence comes from Bacteroidales bacterium UBA1797, assembly GCA_002319885.1. Taxonomy (GTDB): domain Bacteria; phylum Bacteroidota; class Bacteroidia; order Bacteroidales; family VadinHA17; genus LD21. The sequence continues at coordinate 40,061 of DCFT01000067.1, read as the reverse complement.
GCTTGCCACTAAAAAAAACACCTGTCATCCGGAGTTGACCAATTTGGTCCGGATGAAGGTGATAAAGACAGAATAGTTTTCCCGGTATGTGCAAAAAACCTGACTACAGGTAATTTATTTTTGCCAGTTTGGCATTCAACTTAATGGATTCTATTCCATTTTCTGATCAACTTTTATAATCATATTCCAATAGCAAAGATGAGATGATTAATTCTCAAAATGTTACACAAGTACAATTATGAATTACATAATTCACAGGCATGCATGTAGCAAGCTAAGTAGGCTTTGTGGTTATTGATAGAAACAACCGGCAGAAAATATTATAATATGAGTATCAGGAATGATGAATACTTTTTTACAAATCGCTTGAAAATCAATTTATTTACCCCAGCCCCAACCTTGCTCTGCCGTAGCGGCTACGCGAAGGCGAGGGGGGAGTAAATTGATTTTGGCTGCGCCGAGCTCGCCAGCAGAGCTGGACCCGGTTCTTCGCTCCCCTTGGGGTTGGGGTAAACGAAGAACCGGAGCGAATCGGAGCTCGACGAAGTCAAAATCAAGGGGTTTTTATGTGTGATTACCGATACTTATATATTATAATATTATGTAATATACATTGCAATCCTTCTATACGCTTCTATAGTTCTTCTGCATCTCAATAACCTTTTCTTTAAACTGGGGAAAGTTCTTCCAGAGTTCTTTATCACACGAAGTCAGATCATTGCATTCTATACAACAATCATATCCCTTCTCTATTGTACATTTACGTACTGTACAAGCATTTACAGCAATGCTTAAGGGTTTATCTTTTGGTTTGCAACCAAAGCAAAAAACTTTGTCGGCATCAAAATCAATGTTAAACTTTTCCTTCATCTTAAATTCCTCAAATGCTTTCTTCTTAAGATCAGGATTATTCTCTATGGTAGCCCGGTAAAGAGTGCATTGAACCGTGCATTTGAAACCACAATAGGTAAGACTTTTCGGGTCAGGTTTTTGCTGCTGGTCAAAAGATTCCCCGGCCAGTATTGAGTTGCCATAAAAAAGGGCACAACCTGTTACCCCGGCTTTAAAACATTTTGACACGAAATCACGACGATTAATTTCTGTTTTCATAAGCTTGATTATTAATGTTTAACCGGCATAAAATCAAATTTAATCAATAAATACAGATATTCTGACAGCAAGATTAATGTTTAATGTTTTTCTTTTATATGTTATACTTTTTCAGACATAAAATTAATCTGTAGCACAAAAATGCAAGAAACAATTTACCTGTTTCGCCTGTTTAGCAGTTATAGATAACTTCATTTTTTGTGATCAAAGGCATTTCTTTCAATGTTCGTATAACGATCTTCAGTATACGTGAATTTCGCAGAATAGTTTCTATTTTATTCTTCACCGGCCTGCTCTTATATCTTCCTGTAAGAAACATAAATGCCCAGGATAACACGCTGTACCTTATGCCTGATATCCCCCAGTCGAATCAGTTAAATCCGGCACTGTTTAAACTCTGCAGGATATATGTTGAGCTTCCTGTTATCTCTTCTGTTAAGGTGAATATACGTAATACCGGATTTGGCTATCATGATGTAATACAGAGAGGAACAGGCTCTCAATCTGATACTTATCTCGTAAACGTATCAAGTCTCGACAAAATATTAAAAAGGTCTAACTTTTCTCAGATTGAAACGGATATTGATCTTCTGGGTTTTGGTTTTGGATATAAAGATTGGTATTTCACCTTCGGAATCTCTAGCCATTCCGATCTCCTTCTATCTTATCCTCATGATATTGTCCTGCTAAGAGATTCGGGTCTTCCTGTATCTGCCGGCGGTGCGACTCCTGTGATGCTGAATCATCTTGGAGCTGAGATTACACTGTGGAACTCTATTGGAGTAAGTGCAGCCAAAGAAATAAGAGATGGCCTGAAAGTTGGACTGCGGGTGAAATACCTCCAGGGAATGGCAAATGCTGTTTCGCGCACTGCAAAGATACAACTCGATCAATCAGGAGCTCCGGATGGTCTCCGCACTCTTATGGATTATCGTATAAATGCTTCATTTCCAGTTAATTTCAGGTACACATCCCATGGTCTTATAAACGGCCTTAGCTTCGATAACCCGCTGAATAATGTTGCCGGTGATTATATTTTTAATGGAAACCGTGGTGCAGCAATTGATGCCGGCTTCGTCTATGATCCGGATGAGATAACTGAGCTATCAGGCAGTATAACTGATCTGGGATTTATAAGATGGAAGAAGAATACAAATCTTTTGAGCGCTTCCGGAAACTATTTTTTCACTGCTGCGGAGCTTGCCCTGTTCCAGGCAAGACCAGGTGCAGTTGATTATGTAAAAGCATTAAAAGATTCAATATCAACTGCATTCAAAAACGCAACAAAAAGCTATTTTACTCTGACTCCGGTAAAGATCTTCGGTGGGATTACCCGATCAGTTTTTCCCTATCTGAGAGCCGGAGTGATGACAAGAATTGAAATATATGATCTTCATGTAATGCCATCATTATCATTTTCATTAAATTATACTCCTGTCCCTATTATTGCTGCCTCATTAAGCTATACCTTAATGAACAATAAATTCAACCAGGTAGGTGCAGGGATAGCTTTAGGGAACCGTCTGGCACAGCTGTATGTTATCACCGATAATATTCCTCTCCGATTTACAAAAGATAGCAATTCTTCACTTTTCTGGCCTTACAATGCGCGTATGTTCAGTCTTCGTTTTGGCTTCAACCTGTTGTTTGGATGTCATCAGAAAGAAAATAAATTCAAGCCTAAAAACAGACGCGATATCTGTCCGGCTTACTGGTGAAAAATGTATTCAGAGCATCTGAATATATTCTAACCCGGTCATTCTAAAAAGTATTTATAGACGTTGGTTTCATACTGTTCAAATCCTATCTGCCGGTATAGCTTATTGGCTGCTGTCCGCGCAGGTCTTGATGTCAGATTAATCGTCTTCGCACCAAATGATGCTGAATAAGCCAGTGCAAATAGAATTAATTCCTTCCCAATTCCTTTGCCTCGTTGCGATTCATCAACTACCACATCTTCAATCCAGACTTTTTTTCCTGATGGAATATGGCAGATTCCGATTGTAAGCATGCCCGCAATTTGCTTATCATCGAGTTCAGCAATGAAGAAGTAAGTGTTTCCAGCTGCCAGCATAGCTTTAAAGTATTGCCTGTCAGGTAAATCTGCATCGGAAGAAAGCTGGGGAAGCATTCTTAGTACGGCCTTAAATACTCTTTCACTGTATTTTGTTATCCTCTTAATTTTCATGCCCTGTTTGTTTTAAGCTAAAGGTACTGAATAAAAACATACCCGATGTACGATCAGCCGGTTGTGGTATATGATAAGAGAAATATGACCTGACTAACTTATCTTGCCGAAAAACTCAATAATATCCTGCGCAAGTAATGCAGGATTTTCCATAGCAGGGAAATGCCCTCCGACAGGAAATTCCGACCAGTGCTGAACATTAAAGCCCCTGTCAATGAATCTTCTGGGAGGAAAGGGGTCTTCATACCGGAAATGAGCAATACCTACCGGGATATTTATAAAAGAATTTTTTCCTATGATCAGTGGATTTTTACTGTTTTCACTATATAATCTCATTGAGGAATGTATTGTTTCAGTAATCCAATATAATGTTACATTGGATAAAAGTTCGTCCATTGAAAATACATTCCCGATGTACCCTCTTATATCAGACCATCCATACATTTTTTCCACTATCCAGGCACATAACCCCACCGGAGAGTCGTTAAGTCCATACGCCAGCGTCAGAGGCTTGGTGTTTTGCTCAAGTGAATAACCTCCCTCCCTTGAATACCAATCTTCTTCCGAATCAAGGTAGTCATTTTCTTCCTTGGAGAATTCTTCGTTTTCTTCCAATACCGGCACATAATTACCCGGTATGTAATTCAAATGCAAGCCAATGACATTCTCAGGGTATTTCATGGAAAGGGCCGTAGAGACGCCTGCCCCGAAGTCACCTCCATGAAGTCCATATTTATCATATCCAAGTTCTGTCATTAGCTTATGCCACAGATCCGCTATAAATGACACATTGCATCCGGGCCGGGTTATTTTTTGTGAAAAACCATAGCCGGGCATGGAAGGAATTATCAGATCGAATGACGTACCCGGATTCTCCGTCAATAATGGTATAAGCTTGAGCATTTCAAGAAATGATGATGGCCAGCCATGTGTTAAAATAATCGGAACTGACTTTTCTCCTTTACCTTTTATGCGTAAAAAATGTATCCTGTGCCCGTCAATAAGAGCTATAAAATTATCAAACTTATTAATTTCATTTTCAGTTTTCCGCCAGTCAAAATAAGTCATCCAGTAATCTGCTAACTCCTTCATATAAATCAGGTTCGCACCATAAGTCCAACCCGATCCCTCTATTTCATCCGGCCACCTTGTAAGTTTTATTTTTGATTTTAAATCGTCGAGTAAAGACTGCTCTATCTCAATTTTAATTTTTTTGATCATTCTCAATATTTAATGTTAAATGTCGGCAATGCATTAAATGCAAAGATCGCAAAGATATTAAGAAGAAAGTTCCCAAAGAATTTCTTTTTGCTATGAAATCTCAGTATAAATTTCTTTTTACAGTAACACGACTTTACAACTTGTCACATTTCAAATTGAGAGATTATCTTCATTTCATGGAATTTCATGATTTTCTTTTTCAGCTGTTTCCTTTTATCTTATATCTTTATTGCAGGAATGAACTTAAAACTTAAATATGGCAATACAGCCCTGGTAGCCGGCGCTTCTGAGGGCATTGGTGCGGCTTTTGCAACCTTTTTAGCGGCAGAAGGTATTGATCTGGTGCTTGTCGCGCGTCGTCCGGAGCAGTTAAAAGAATTAGCTGATTCCCTGGAGAATAAATTCAGGGTGAATGTCAGGTTTATCTCATGCGACCTGTCAGACACCAAAGCTGCCGGACAAATTGAAGAAATATTGAATGGCAGGCAGATTGATTTATTGGTATATAATGCTGCACTGTCATATATTGGACCTTTTATTAAGAATTCAATAGAGGACATGTCTCATGCAACACAGGTTAATATGATCACACCTCTGAACCTGGTTTATTACTATGCAGAAAAAATGTTAACAAGGGGCAGAGGAGCAGTTATATTAATGTCTTCACTGGCCGGCTTCCAGGGAAGTGGCTATTTATCGGTTTATGCAGCAACTAAAGCTTTTAACAGGATTCTGGCAGAAAGCCTCTGGTATGAATGGAAAGATAATGGGGTTGATGTCATAGCATGCTGCGCCGGAGCCACATTAACACCAGGATATAAAAATACGCATCCTGAAAAAACAGGATTATTTACTCCCCGGGTTCTCCAGCCTGACCAGGTAGTTAAAGAATGTTTTAAGAAGCTGGGCAAACAACCCTCTCACATCACAGGCAGAGGAAACAGGATGGCATCATTTATAATGCAAAAGATCATCCCCCGGAAAATGGCAATTAATATTATGGGAGATACCACACGGAAAATGTATAGGTTATAAACTAATCAATAGATCCAGGGTATGATACGGTAAGGAACCTTTTTCTTATACGTTTGCCAGAGCTCTCCGTACTTTAATGCACATCTTTTATCGTCGTCATGCTGACGGCCGGTCAACATGATGACATAATATAATGGATATAGCCAGGGCCAGATCAAAGCAGGATAGCCTGTGCAAAGGATTATTCCTGAGGCCATTAGTATTTCTCCTGAATAATTTATGTGCCGGCTGATCCCCCAGAATCCATTTACCAGCAAAGCATTATTGCCATCTGTAATCGTTTCAGGCCTGATGCTCAGGAAAGCCTTCTCCGGGTCTCTTTTAAAAAAATACTTCTGCATATTAGCACCCCGCGATAAAACCCAGCCGGTAAAGAAAATAAAAACATATATCAGTAATAACCATTCCGGTGTATGAGGATCAGGCATGTTTACGGTGGACCATAAAAAAACGGGATAAAAATACGGATAAAAGACAAGACATCCCCATCCTAACTTGAATCCGACTCTTTCCGCGAACAAATCATAAGTATAGAGATGAACCTCTTCAAAAATAAAATAATCAACTACGAAGTAAGTGAGTAAGCCCGCCGAAAGATATATACCTGGTGAAGCCTCAGCTCCATATAACATCCAATGGTGAGCTGTAAAACTTAAAGCATTTAATTCCAGCATAATTGCTCCGGTCAGATACAACCACATTTTTGCATCGGCAAGTCCTCCCCAAACCTGAAGGTTTTCTATTCTTCCAAAAAACAGATCCTTCAGAAATGACTTATTTACAGGAGGATACCTGACTACAACTGCTACTGAAAAAACGACACCCGATAAAAATGCACCTGCAAGACCATACCACCTGTAATTGTATAGCCAGTCAAAAGGAATGATTTTAAAATATCCTGATAAAAACCATAATAAAATTATGGAGAGGAAAACCTGCATACCATTTAAGTGATATCGCATTTTTTCCGTGGAATTTGTCTTTGTAATATATCCGGTTACCCATCTGCCCGGCAATAAAGTATTCAGAATAAATACTACTACAGAAATTATCACAGGAGCCAGAAAACCCAGAATTTTGTCCATATAAAAGAGTTATGACTTAAAATTAATATAAAAACTCATAACAAGATAAATATAAGTTTTTATTTAAAGCCTTATATTATCCTCATTGCCTCATCCACTTGTTTTCCCGACTGAATCAGCGGGCTGAAGATATACAAAACAAAGAGGTACGGTCTTTTATGACAAACAATCTATCTTCTTTTCACCTGGACATCAATTCCGTTTTTATTATCTCCCAGCTTATTCAATCTGTATTTGAATGAGAGAATAATATACCGTCCAAGCATATCCGACCTGCGCTCCACCAGATAGCTCAGTTCGCTTGTACGTTCTATACCTGTATTACGGTTCAGAAGGTCAACACTTTTCAGCGTAAGCACGCCTCTCTGGTTTTTTAGAAAATAATAATTTATCTCCGATCCGATCAAAGGAATAATCTGTGATCTGTTGAAGGTTTTTGCAGAATAATTGGTAATATCGGCTGAAGCCGTAAAACTAAATCGTGCTCCCGGGGTATATCTTATCTCACTAAACCATGAAATATCCTGGTAGATATTGTTGAGCGATTTTTGTATTGAGTATCTTGAATCAGTAATGGTCAGAGCACTTCCTGTCTCAACATCCCAATGAGTTTTCTTCCTGTTTTCAAGTGTAAGTGATATTTTATGATTAAAATTAGTGTTGATGTTCTCCGTTCCGTTGATAATATCTCTTCCCCTGTTGTAAGCTTCACTAAGAGAAATATCCATCTTAATGCCGAGCGGACGAACGGGTGTGCTGAAATCTATATCAACAGAGTTATTCCAATCATCTCTGACATTCACAGGTGAAAGTATCTGTCTCAGATTTTCATCAACTGAACCCGAAAAGCTAATTTTATTAACAGTGTACTTTGAATTTAAGGTAGCAAGAAGCGTTGTGAACGAGAACTGATCAAAAAGCCAGTACGACATCCTCATATTATGAAAGTATTCTGGCCGAAGATCCCTGTTCCCATAGAATAATGAGAGAGGATTAATGTTATTTACGACAGGGATCATCTCTTCTGCTCCAGGGGTATTCACTCCGGTTAAATAATCGACCATTAACCTCCTCCCCGACTTATAATTTAATTCCCATGAAGCCCGGGGAGAAAGATAGAAATAGCTGGCTATTTTACTTTCTGCATTTCCAAGAAGCGAACCGAAGCTTCCGATATATCCTGAAAGAGCAACAGAGATAAGTGACTTCGTTGTTGCATATTTCCAGGTCAGTGCGGGTTGTAAATATTTGTCAGTTTTTTGAAATACCGGGCTTAGTGAGTCGATAGGTACCATCAGGTCAGAAATGTTGCCCTGTTTCCTGTCAATATTCTCAGACGAGTAACGTGACATCAGGGAGAGATCTATAAAAGATTGCCTGGTGATCTTTTGTGTGAAAGATACTGTTCCTGACCAATTCTCATCAGAAGAATGAAGATTAAAGAACTGGTTGTCTGTATTTAGCATATAGGGGTTAAGATATTCAGTTCTGTCAAGTAATCTTGTATTGGATTTGCTGCCGGAATATCCTCCCGTGGCTGTAAGCTTGAGAATAGTCTTGCCCTCATTGATCCTGAACAGGTAAGAAGCATCAACATCTCCCGATAGTCCTGATTTTATTTCATTTGTATTTCTATCAAGTGAGTTAACCCGGATATCATTTAGAAAACTTCCCGACACCGAGCTTAACGGATTGGAAGCGCTATTGTATGATACCTTTCCATTTAATATAATATTCTGCTTTTCGTTGATCAACCTGCGCCAACCAAAATTTAATCTGTGGCTGCTATCTCTTTTAATCTGATTTTTCTGTTCATTGATAAAATATGATCCATCGGGCTGGAAATACTGTGATGTTGAATTCTCAGAAAGTTTCCGGGATGAACCGCTGCCCAGATAACTGGCAAAGAACCTGTTATTCTCCGACTTTGATACCGAAAAGTTCAATCCGGCAGCGCCGTTTGAGCCGGATCCATAAACCGGCTGACCAAAATTGACCGGAAAGCTGGTGTCGTCGGAATGAAGCGCAAGCCCCGACCCGGAAGAGAGAGCTTCTATTCCTCCACTGAAATTAATAAAATCACCGATTGAAAATCCAAACTCGTTTATATTATTGAACATACCAAGTCCTGCAAACTGAATCTTTTTTGTGAACCGGAAGACTCTGGCGCTGGTCAAAGCATGATTTCCAGTGCCACCTCCGGCAGTGACATCGCCAAATATCCCGGTTTTCTTATTGTCATTAAGAACAAGATTAAGCGTAGGGTTTCTTTCTCCGTCATCTATTCCGGTAAAACGCGATTCGTCGGATTTTTTGTCAAACAGCTGTACTTTATTTATTGCATCAGCGGGCAGGTTGCGTGTGGCAACTTTCGGGTCGTTTCCAAAGAACTCCTTGCCGTCAACAAGTACATTCTTAACATTTTCACCCATTGCCTTTATATTACCGGCTCTGTCAACTTCCATTCCCGGCAGCTTCTTTATAAGGTCTTCTGCGGCACCGTCAGATTTAACCCTGAATGCTCTGGCATCATATTCAATGGTGTCTTTTCTGATCTTTACAGGAATCCGCTCTCCCGTAACCTTAACCTCATTAAGACCTGCCGGCTGTGGTATCATAATTATTGTTCCAAGATCATCCCCGTAAGATGAAGGGAAGGAAATGTTACGGTAGATCGTTTTATAGGTGATAAGGGAAATCTGAAGCAGATAACTGCCTTTCTTAATATTACTGATCCCGAACATGCCATTAGTTCCGGCCACCGCGAAGTAGATCATTGTTGAGTCGGCGGGACTTAGCAAAAATACGGTTGCAGAAGGAAGAGGCTCGGCTTTTTCGTCAAGGATATCACCCTTTATCTGAAAAGTCTGTCCATTAATTGCTGTAGCAACAATAAGAAAAACAAAAACCAGAAATGTCCTCATTATGAAGGTTTTAATTCTTAATAATTATTCTCACATGTGCTCCGTCACCAGGTTTGTCATCATCCATTCCCATCTCTTTCATCTTTTCTGATACAATTTTTTTGTACTCAGCTTCCGTGACTTTTTTCCCTTCACCCGGCTTTTTAATCTTAAGTTCTCCTGGAACAACAGGTTCTATTGATTTTGCGAGAAATGTATGGGATCCATCGTTGACATTTACTTCGAGGACCATCCCCGGAAGATTACAAAATCCGGCCGGACCTCCCTTTACAGTTAATGACGAAGCAAACCATACAGTTGTCGTTACACCGGCTGTATCCTGTTTCGTCGCTTCCATACAAGGATAGCCCAGGATAACCTTTTGATTACCCGTAAGTTTCCAGTCAGCAACAGGAAGCTCCTTCCCGACAAGAAACATCCTGTTCATGAATTCTCGCTGTTCTATGATCTTCTGGTTTTTCAGATCCGTATAGATCACATCGTCGCCTCCGATTATCATTTTAACATTAACACCTTCATGCGGCTCCTGCGTCATTTCATCAGCAATATCTTTGCTGTTCTCAAATAATGTGGCTTCATTTGAAAAAGACAATATCTTTTCTGTTTTTCTCTCTTTGGGAAGCATATCAGAATATTGAGATGCATCTCCCTCAAGCTTTATATCAAGTTTGATCTTCTCTTCATAGTAAATCCTGCCCGATGAAATATTTTCAACAGATTTTTCCTGTCCCCATGCAATCACTGATAACATAGTTAAAGACATTGCGAATAATTTTGCTTTCATATGGTTTATTTTTTTCTCAAAAATAACTCACAGCTTCAGAAGAGTGGGTTAAGATTAAGGTAAACAAGGTTAATTAAGGTTAATGATGTCTGCATAATCATTATGGGATAGTATCTTTGTGATCAGTAATTTATATGAAAAAGGAGACCAGACATAAAAGGATATTGGTATTGATGATATCAAGCCAGCTGCTGCTGACAGGTTTTGTCATTCAATGGCTCTTTTCGCAGTACCATGAAGAAAAAAACCTGCTTTTAAAGGAGCTAACAGGATTCTATTTAAAATCACATGATGAAGTACTCGATACCTTATTATTCAAGACTTATATAGATCCCGTTTTATCTGAAAACAGGATCATAATAATGGATCACAGGATGATTCGTTCAGATTCTGCGGGGAAAAAAGTAATCTGGATGTCAAAAACAACAGGAAGTAATCACGGAGAATCATTGAATGATACTACTGTGGTTACTGTGAAGATAAAACAGGGAAGAGATTCTACAGGCAAAAACACTATGTTAGCAAAGCGGAATGGATTGCCTGATGAAATGTTGTTAAAAAGTCTGAAGCTAATTATTGCCCATACAGGCGATACTGTTAACATGCAAAATCCTGAGGAGGAATTATCCGAAAAAATAGACACTTCAAAATTTAAGAAATATTTTCATCAGAGAGTTTTGGCCAATGGCATGAAATTCAATATTTCCTGGATTTCAGGAAAATCAGATACCGGGCATTTAAGACAGGGAGAGGAAATTGTTGTTGAACCCATTCATGAACTTTCTCTTCCCGGAGCAGCCATCGCAGGATACCGGGATTATCTGCTTGGAAGGATATTGACCCAGATTATTTTTGGTTTGGTGCTGGTATTCATTACTGCCCTTGCATTTATTATAGCATACCGGAGCCTTAGAAATCATATGATTTTGAATAACCTCCGTACCGAGTTTGTGAATAATATTACCCATGAGCTTAAAACGCCTGTTTCAACCATTATGATAGCACTTGAAGCACTCGGCAAATTTAATATGAAAAAAGAGCCTGAGAAAATGGAGGAATATCTCAGGCTGGCTTCAGCGGAAACTCAAAGACTCGGAGAACTGATCAACAGGGTACTGGATCATACGCTGCTTGAACAGAAAGAACATCCACTGGAACTCAGTGATATTAATCTGAACCACCTTATTGAAGATGTAGTTGAAACCATGAACAGTAAACTCAATTCTGAAGGAACAATTGAATTTAACAGCAGAGAAGATAATCTTACAATATCAGGCGATCCTCTGTATATTAAAGGTGTGCTGATTAACCTGATTGACAACAGCATTAAATATTGTGATAAAGAACCGGTTATAACAATAACTGCTGACAGGCTTGGAGAAGATATAATCGTTGAAATAAATGACAACGGACCTGGCATACCGGAAGAATATCAAAAGAAGATATTTGAAAAATTTTTCAGACTGCCGTCTGATAATATTCATAATGTAAAAGGATATGGTCTTGGGTTAAATTTTGCTTCACTTGTTATGAAACTGCATAAAGGAAGCATAGAAGTCAGAAACCTCCGGCAGGGATGTTCATTTATTCTTAAATTCCCCGGAATACAATGAAAAAAATAAAGATTTACTATATTGAAGATGAGCAGTCTCTGGGAAGGATAGTGAGTGATACTCTTGAGAATCTAGGCTATACCGTTACCTGGGTGAGTGATGGGGCAAATGTTATCTCTGGTCTTGAAAACTACACTCCCGATATTTGTATACTCGATATAATGCTTCCAAATGTTGATGGTTTCAGTCTGTGCAGAACTATCAGAGGAATGTCTCCCAATCTGCCGGTAATTTTCCTCACGGCAAAGACTGATACAGCAAGCCTTGTGATGGGATTTGAATCAGGAGGAACAGATTACATAAAAAAGCCTTTCAGCATTGAGGAACTCGTTGCCCGAATCAAAAACCAGCTTGACCTAGGAAAGACAAGAAGGGATAACAATATCGATACAGGCACTTTAATGATCGGTTCATTCAGTTTTGATCAGTTACGGTATGAGCTTCAATCACCAACAGGCACAATCAAACTATCGAACAGGGATATGCAGTTGCTGAAAATGCTTTGTGCAAACAGGAACAAGGTAACAGCCAGAAAAGATCTTTTAATAACGATTTGGGGCGACGACTCATATTTTAATTCAAGGAATCTCGATGTCTACATAAGGAAACTGAGACATTATTTCAGTGTTGACAAATCAATAGAGATAATCACACTAAAAGGAAACGGATACCTTTTTCTGGTACCGGAACAAAATTCATAAATAAATTATCCTTAACACCGCCATGGATGGCCAGAAAAATCAGGTTAAGACAGAATAGAAATTTCGGCGTCATTTTCATTTAAGCTGGTATGCCTGTCTTATTTTTATCTTTCACCCTGGTCTGATCCATTTCAAGTTTCTCAGCAATTGTAAATTCTTTTCCACACCGGGTGCAAACATAGTTTATTAGAAAAGCACCAGAATAATATTCCTTCTCGATATGCGGATGATTGCATGGCTCTTTTCCCCAGGCCTCCTTAATCTTTTGAGCAACAAAGTATTCCATAACAGATAGATTATTTATATATTCTCTTTTGTCCGACTTACCCAAATAATTACCAGTATAAAACATAAACGGAAATAAACTGTCAGTATCGTTTTATTAAAGTTACGAAATACAGGCATAATGAGGGATATAATTCCAGGAAAAATATTTTTTGCCGGCATGCCGGATAAAAGTGTATTGTCTTAGAACTTTTATGATGATTTTAAAAACCTTATTTGATCTATCTTGTTGTAGCATATTGTAATCATTAATAATCAATAAATTATACCACGATGTCAAAAACAAAATTGCTGTTTATTGCATTTATTTTCGTATTATCTGTTGTAAAACGAGCTGATGCCCAGCAGACTAAAATAGCCGGACCATCAGACACCCTTGTGGTTGTGTGGGCCAGTGGCGATCCTGACGTTGCCGAGAAATCATGTCTGATGTATGCTGCTGCTGCAGAGAAATTCAAATGGTTTGATCAGGTCATTCTTGTCGTTTGGGGACCATCAGAAAAACTTCTTGCTGAGAATGAAGCTCTTAAAGAAAAGGTTAACTCCATGAAAGAAAACGGAGTAATTGTACAGGCCTGTGTTGCATGTGCAAATATGTATGGAGTATCGGATAGCCTTAAGGTGTGTAAGGTTGATGTCATTGGCATGGGTAAGCCTCTTACGAAATACCTTAAACGGGGATATAAAGTTATTTCTTACTGAAAAAGCCGGTTTACTGTTTTCCAGCAGTTATTATTTTTTCAGATAGTAATTGCCATCAGAAATATTTCTTTCAACTGAATACCCTTTATTCAGATAGAGCGACCATCCCTTACCCGAAATTGTGTCGGACTTAATCATAGTCGGTTCACTCAGTATAACTTTGTCCCAGTTGGTGCCAAGTAATGCTCCTCCTGTTACAGTCAGAATTCCCCAATTATCCGAAATTCTCATTGAAGGATAATAAGTACCATACCCCTCAAGTGGAACAAGGTTACGGGGATCAAATGAAATATTCATTTTCTCAAACTTTATACCCAGATGAGGCAATTCAATATATTTTCTCTTTAGTTCAGCGATTTGTTTTTCTTTCTCCACTTCCCTGCCGGTTTCTTCATTTAATATTTTTTCAAAACCGTATTTACTTAAACATTCAGGACAAAGTTTTACAGGAATAGTTAAACCGAAAGCCTTTATAAAGAAGTTTGTCAGATTGGTAGTATCAGTTATCTGTTTGTTCCAGTCTTTGTACGAGCTGTTGAGTAAAAAACCATAAATCGGGGTAGTAATATAGGCAAACGACCGTACGAATGTCGGATAGGTCAGAAATTCCGTAATTTTTTGATCAAAATATTTTTTTGTTTCGGATTCGTTTCTCCCGCTCATTATAAGGCCTGTATAGGTTGCCAATCCTTCATTAAGCTCCAGCTCGTTTTCTCCCGAAGCAGAACCCGGGAAAAGAGAGTATCGTATCTCTCTGAAATATAAGGCATTTGAAAGATGATCATGTATGTCCGCATCCGTATTAGCCACTAATGCCTTACGGAGAGCCTCAAGCTCTAAACGCAGATAAACTCTCCCCTCCCTGGTGTCGAGATGATTATTATCAGGATTGAAAATATGAAAACCCAAAACAGGTTGAGAACGATGAAACAGCTCATGGGAAAGTAAATCAAGTCTTTCCTGTATATTTTCAGGCAATGGAAGCATTATCATTGCCCACGATCTGCCTCCCCACACGACAGATGTGTTAGATATGTTGATTTTAGCCGGCAAAAAACCGGTAAAAATTTTGCCGTCCGGTTTAAGTATTCCGGCTGAATCGGGATAATTTGCATAAATCATCCTTGTTACCTGATCGACGAGAAGAACCGGTCCATACAAATCTATATTCCATAAATCCTTGTAATGTAATGAATTAATCTGGGTTTCACGGAAATAAACAGCAGCAGAGTCATTGAAATTAACTGACTGCCCTGATGTGATTATCTGCTGTCCCGCCAATATTGCAAGAAGAATGATTATTCTTCTCATAATTATTAATAAAGATCTCATGTGAAAAAAATATATACAGCTAAGTTACAATTTATAATTATTATGCATCAGGTGGAAGATTTCAATTGCTGCAATGAAAAACCAGCAGGTAATCCTTACCGGGTAATCAAACGAAATAATCAATAATTATCCTATTTTTGAATTACAGTATTTGACAATTAACATAAACAGGATATGAAAAAACCATTATCACTTTTATTGCTATTTTTTGCTTTCACTACATTCATAAGGTCCCAAAATACAGGATATGGATCAATTCCTTTCAGACCACCGTCTGTGCCCCTGATTACACACGATCCTTATTTCAGTGTATGGTCGCCATCCGACAGGCTTACCGATATGGAAACTGTCCATTGGACCGGAGCAAAGAATCCGCTCCACTGCATGATAAAAGTCGATGGCAAAACATTTCGTGTCATGGGAAGCAATCCTTCTTATATAGAACCCATGAAACAACTTTCCCTGAGAGTTCTCCCGACAACCACGATTTACGAGTTTGGAGGAGGAGGTATTAAGTTATCAATGATCTTCACTTCACCCTTACTTGTTAAAGATATCGATGTTCTCTCACGCCCGGTTACCTATATTACATGGAAAGCGTCAGCGGCTGACAATAAAACACATGATATTCAGCTTTATTTCGATTGCGGATCGGAGCTGGCAGTAAATAAGACGGAGCAGCTGATCACCTGGGATCAGCCATCAATCAAGGGTCTGAAGACAGCAAAGATCGGAACGCAAGAGCAGAAATATCTCAACAAATCCGGTGATAATGTGCGCATAGATTGGGGTTATGTCTATCTGTCCGTACCGGAAACTGAGAATCCTTCATTTTCGGTTGCTCCAAGAAATTCCCTGACAGCTGGTTTTATTAAAACAGGAAGTCTTCCGGAAACCGTAATTTTTACAGAACCACGCAAGGTAAATGATGGGTCAGTATCAATGGCATCATCGTGGGACCTTGGAAAGATCGGGACTTCAGCAGTGAGTGTCTGGGCGATGGTGGCATACGATGATATATACTCAATCAGATATTTTGAAAGCGACCTCCGGGCATGGTGGCGTCATAACGGGATGTCATTCGATGATCTCCTGATAACTGCTTCTTCGGATTATGACAGGCTGATGAAAGCCTGCAATTCGTTTGACACAGAACTTATGAGAGACCTCAACACTGCTGGCGGAGAAAAATATGCCCTTATGTGTGCTCTGGTTTATCGCCAATGCATTGCAGCACATAAGCTGGTAGCAGATAATAATGGCAACCCGTTATTTTTTCCGAAAGAAAATTTCAGTAACGGTTGTATTGCCACTGTAGATGTCATATATCCTTTTTCACCCTTCGTGCTTCTATTCAGTCCGGTCCTTACAAAAGCAATGTTACGACCCGTGCTTGATTATGCGTCATCTACACGATGGAAATTCCCTTTTGCACCACACGATCTGGGACAATATCCTTATGCAACCGGACAGGTATATGGAGGAGGCGAAAAAGATGAAACCGACCAGATGCCGGTAGAAGAGACAGGTAATATGCTTATTATGCTGGCAGCTCTGGCGAAAGTGGAAGGGAATGCAGACTTTGCAAAACAGTATTGGCCGGTTATAGTGAAATGGGCCGGATATCTGATATCAAAGGGATTCGACCCTGAAAACCAGCTGTGCACAGATGATTTTGCCGGGCATCTGGCTCATAATGTCAACCTTTCAGCCAAGGCAATCATTGCGATCAAATCATATTCTATGCTCTGTGAAATGAATGGTTATAAAGATAAAGCTGCCATGGCAGGTGAAAAAGCCAAAACTATGGCGAAAGAATGGGTAAATCTTGCCACCGAAGGGAATCATACTTTGCTGGCATACGACCAAAAAGGAACGTGGAGTCAGAAATATAACCTTGTATGGGATAAGCTGCTGGATTTTAATCTTTTCCCGAAAGAAGTATTCAGGAATGAAATAAATTTTTACAAAACAGTTATGGCTCCTTACGGACTCCCATTAGATAACCGTGAACGATATTCCAAAAATGACTGGATAACATGGACTGCCACTCTTGCTGATAATTTAAAAGATTTCAGGGCAATTTTTGACCCGGTATTTAAGTATGCTGACAAAACACCAAACAGAGTTCCCTTATCAGACTGGTATATTACTGATAATGCACAAATGGTTGGATTCCAGGCCAGGAGCGTGGTAGGAGGCTTCTATATCAAGATGCTGGATTATAAGGATCTGTGGAAAAAATGGTCGGGCAATAAATAATTGTAACCTCTGTTCAGGCACTCACGCTGGATCGGGACAGGTTGAATTTCCCTTTGTACCTTCTATATTTCTCAGCGGACTCCAGGCTTGTTGAAAAAATCCTTTTTTACCACTAAGCACACGAAGAATGCACAAAGAACACAAAGTAAAAACCTAAATTTCATTCCGATAGCTCCCGTCCCGATAGCTATCGGGAGCAATCGGGACTGAACTTTGTGTTCTTCGTGTTAATCCTTTGCGAACTTTGTGGTTAATGGATTTCACATTTTTCAAAAGCCCCTATGAGTTATGATTCTCCCATGCCAATTCATTGCAGTGGGTACGCTGTGTCTCACCAGTTAATTTTTTTACCCGAATTTCCCCCTATCTTTGCATCCCATTAATAACAGATATTTGAAAACGTTCTCTGATTTAGGCATATCCGGAGCTTTTATAAAAGCACTTGAAGAAATAAACATTAACATTCCGACTGAAATACAGGAGAAAGCTATTCCTGTATTAATTACAAAAGAAACTGATTTTATTGGTCAGGCTCAGACAGGAACAGGTAAAACAGCTGCATATGGACTGCCGATACTGCATGCAATAAATGCTGACAAACCTTATGTACAGGCTCTGATATTATCTCCTACCCGTGAACTTGGACAACAGATTGCGAAACAACTGTTTAAATTTACAAAGTATATCCCACAAAAGATTTTTATTGAATCGGTTTATGGTGGAGCACATATTGATGAGCAGATCCGTTCATTAAGACGCCCGACACATATCGTGGTGGCTACTCCCGGCCGGCTTGTTGATTTGCTTGAGCGTAAAGCAATTGATCTCTCATTCATCACAACCCTAGTACTCGACGAAGCCGATGAAATGCTCAGCATGGGTTTCAGAAAAGAGCTTGATACAATTCTGAAATACACAGCAGGAAAGCGTCATACCTGGCTGTTTTCAGCTACTATGCCCCTGGGGTTAAAGACTATCATCTCCAGTTATATGTCGCCAAAGGCAATCAGAATGGAAGTAAACAGGAACGACATTGTAAACAAGGATATAGAACACAAGTTCCTTATCTGTTCACGTCTGGAAAAACCGGAAGCTCTTTTCCAGTTCCTGAGATCCCAGGGTAATGCAAGAGGACTTATCTTCTGCAGAACAAAGATCGAAGCACAAACAGTAACAAAAAGACTCCAGGCCAAAAAAATCAATGCAGATGCACTTCAGGGTGATATGCTTCAGAAAGAACGGGATAAGGTGATGCGGGCCTTTAAAAACAGTAAACTACAGATACTTGTAGCAACCGATCTGGCTGCAAGAGGCATTGATGTAAAAGAACTGGCCTTTGTGGTTCATTATCAACTCCCAGAAAAGTCAGATTATTATACTCATCGCAGCGGACGTACCGGGCGTGCCGGCAATAAAGGATTTTCACTGAGCCTCATTACTCCCAGGGAACATGAAGGATTAAAGGCAATAGAAAAAGAGCTGGGAATAAAGGTTAAGGAGATACAAAGATAGAGATAACAGAGCAGCATGCTCCGATCTAGCGTGGGCACAATGGCAATCCTGTATTAAGACAAATAAATATTTTACTGTGAAAAACATTCAGAGAAGTAATGACCCATTGGATGGAAAGACACTTGAATATATTGTAAAGTACCTTGTAGAATACTATGGCTGGGAACAATTGGGCACACATATTAAAATAAATTGTTTTACAAATAATCCGGGCATACAATCGAGTCTGAAGTTTTTGCGGAAGACTCCATGGGCAAGAAAGAAAGTCGAGGAACTCTATCTTACTCTCGTCAAACGCAGCTGACAGGATTTCACCACTCCCATTCTGATTGTAAAATAATCTTCGAACTTAATTCCAGAATTGATTTCAATTAATTAGATTTGAAACCCGATCTGATAAAAAAGTCAATTTTGTATTACTTAAAATAAAACCTTATTTAAAAACCTATAATTCAGTATTATGAGCAAATTTCTGAAATTGGTTGTTCTCTTGCTTCTTGTAAGTACTCTGGCTAACAGCCAGGACACAGGGTATATCTTTACGATGAAGAAAGAACTGGCTTACACTCCGGTTAAAAATCAGAATGCAACATCAACCTGCTGGTGTTTCTCGGGAATCTCCATGCTGGAATCAGAATTATTACGAATGGGAAAGAAACCTTATGATCTGTCGGAAATGTATATTGTAAGGCATACGTATGAGAAAAAAGCCCTGATGTACGCAAGGATGCACGGCACCTCGACATTTGCCGGAGGTGGTGAATACGGTGATCTTCTTAATGGATGCCGTGAGGCAGGATTGGTACCCGATGATGCATATTCCGGTCTTAACTACGGAGAAACAAAACATAATCATATGGAGATGGATGCTGCTCTGAAAGGATATATGGATGCCGTAATAAAAAGCCGGAAACTTACTACTGCCTGGTTTCCCGGTCTCAACGGAATCCTCGATGCATACCTGGGTAAGATACCTGAAAATTTTACTTACGATGGAAAAACTTATTCTCCTGCAAGTTTCATAAAAGAATTGGGTATAAATCCTGATGATTATGTCCTTTTAACATCATTCAGTCATCATCCTTTTTATAAGCAGTTTGTACTTGAGATACCCGACAACTGGGCTAACGGATCATTTTATAACGTTCCTGTTGATGACCTGGTTCAGATTATTGATAATTCAATAGCAACAGGATATTCAGTTGCATGGGCCAGCGATATGAGTGATAAAGGTTTTTCGATGAAGCAGGGAGTGGCAATCATACCTGAAAAAAACTGGAACGAGATGTCGGAAGAAGAGGCTATAAAGGTTTTTGACGGACCTCATCCGGAAAAAGTTATTACACAGGAACTCCGTCAGAAGGAATTTGATAATTATTCAACCACCGATGATCACGGGATGCATATAATTGGTATTGCAACTGATCAGGCTGGTGACACTTTTTACAAGGTTAAGAACTCCTGGGGAATAGTAGGTAAATATGACGGATTCATATTTGTATCAAAACCTTTTGTAATGTTGCGTACTACAAATATTATGGTTAATAAAAATGCTATTCCGCCAGCTATTGCAAAGAAGCTTGGGATACTCTGATCAATGCACTCTCTTTTTAAAAACAGGGAGTACAGGATATAATATTTTTCACTGGTAAGAAGGTCAGATTTTCTTTTACCTCTGACCTTCATACTATTAAACCATCGAATCTGTACGCAGCAATTACCTGGCGCCGGGTTTCATGTACTTATCGAGGAACTTTTCCATGGCACCGTAAAAATCATATCGATTGTTCTGGTTTCGAAAGCCATGTCCTTCGTTATCCTTTACCATATATTCCACATCAATGCCACGCTTTTTCAGTGCATCAACCATCTGGTCGCTTTCTGCTTTATTTACCCGGGGATCGTTTGCCCCCTGGGCTACAAGCAATGGTACCTTAATTTTATCGGCATGTAAAGCAGGCGAAGCTTCGGCAAATAGTAAACTGTCTTTCACCGGATTCCCAACCATCTCGTAAAACTGATCCAGATAAGGTTTCCAGTAAGGCGGGATAGTTTTCAAAAATGTGAAAAGATTAGACACTCCAACATAATCTATTGCACAACAATATAAATCGGGGGTAAAAGCAACGCCGGCAAGAGTTGCATACCCTCCATAGCTGCCGCCATAAATAGCAATATGTTTCGGATCGGCAATCCCTTCCTTTATCAGGTATTCCACTCCGTCGGTGATATCATCCTGCATTTTTTTGCCCCATTCTTTAAAAGATGCTTCCCAGAACTTTTTACCATAACCAGTACTTCCCCTGAAATTCATCTGCAGTACGGCATACCCTCTGTTGGCCAGAAACTGTACTTCAGGATTAAAATACCAACCATCTCTGGCCCATGGACCACCATGCGGATTAACAACAACAGGTAAATTTTTAGCGTCAATACCTTTTGGCAAAGTAAGATAGCCATGAATAGTTAATCCATCGCGGGAAGTATAAGTAATCGGTTTCATGGAAGCCATATCATTTTCATTAATCCAGGGATATGGATTAGAGATCTCCGCAGTTTTTTTTGTGCCAAAATCATAAACATAATATTTTACCCGAAGCCGGTCTCCATAAACCGAAACAATACCTTTTTTCCTCGCGTCATCCCAGCCGTTGAATCCTATTTCATAGCCGGGAAATTGCTGTTTCAAACCATCATTAATATCTCCCCATTCCTTGTCAAAAAAATGTTCTTCCTCCTTTTCCCCTTCCCAGCTTACACTTGCCAGCACTTTTTTCTGTTGATCATAAAATACACCTCCTAAATCATAGTCAGGATTGGCATAGAGTTCTTTAACCTCCTTTTTTAAGCCAGGATCATATTCCACCAGAGATACTTTATCTCTTCCGAAATTAGAAAGGACATAAATATTCCTGTTACCGGCATCAAACGACTGGGGATTAAAAGTATCTTTGAAGGTTGTTGTTAACAGAAGGTTGAAAGTATCCTTGTCAGTATTACGATAGAGGTAAGAAACATTTACACCATCGGTCTTTGTGGCCATCCTGATTACCCCATTATTATCAGTAAACCATGAATCGTAATTTTGTTTGTTCTCATACATTAAAGTAAGCTGACCTGTTTCTATATTTATCATGTATGGGTCGAAATATTGTTTATCTCTTTTATTTATCTGCACCAGCATTTCTTTTTCCCTGCCAGGAATAAAACGCAGAATATCCAATATACCAGTACGATAGCCAGAGAAAGGAGTAAGAGCTTTTTTATCCTCACCCGTCGCAGTTACCGAAAACAGCTGAAAGTTCTCATCCCCTCCGATATCCTGCAGATAGACTATGCGGTCTCCCTTCCAAAAATAATTCGAAATACTTCTAAGAGTATCATTTGTAACACGAATCGCATTTTCATCCCCTACTTTCTGGACAAAAATATTTAACATATCCTTAAAGTTGGCAAGATAGGAGTAGTAAGAACCATCAGGGGAAATCTGAAAATTTGTTTTGTCCCCGTTTTTGAAAAACATTTTCAGATCAACCAATGGAGCCCTGGTTTCCTTTTCTTTAGTAGAAGAAGTACATCCTGCAATCAGTAATAATGCAGTGAGTGAAATCAGATAAAGTTTACTTTTCTTCATAGTTTAAATTTTTGTATTATCAAATTTAAACAATGCCAAAGGAAAAGTCAATATTTTTTCTAATGATCTTGCTGGTTATAAATAAATTATCGGGTACTATTATTCGTTTACTTTTGATAACATTCCCTGTTACACTTTAGGAAGCACTTCTGAAATTAAGCTCTTCTGATAATTTAATCATGAGGGATAACTTCCTGACTTCAAACAGAAATCGCCTTAAGAAGGTTTGCCGGTTTTAATTTCAGACTCTATTATTATTGCATTATCTCTTAAATCTTGTTTTTCAGTGATAGTTTTCTTAGCGGCTTATTTACCTTAACCGTTGTAAAGACAACTACGAGAGTCATTATACCTCCAAAAACTACCGAAGTAACCAGGCCCATTAATTTAGCGGTAACTCCCGATTCAAATGCACCTAATTCATTCGATGATCCTATGAATATGCTATTTACAGATGCAACCCGTCCACGCATATAGTCAGGAGTGAAGAGCTGGAGAATGGTACCCCTTATAACAACGCTGACATTGTCGAATGCTCCGCTAAGAATTAGCAATATTCCTGATAATATGAAGCTTTTCGATAATCCGAAACCTATCATGCAAAGCCCGAAACCACTTACGCAAAAGAAAAGCAATCTGCCGGTATTCCTCATCGGCGGACGGAACATCAGGACAACAGCCATCAATGCTGCTCCTATGGCAGGACAGGCTCTGAGCATGCCCAGTCCCTGAGGTCCGATATTCAGGATATCCGATGCAAATACCGGAAGCATAGCAACTGCTCCACCAAACAGTACGGCAAACATATCAAGCGTAAAAGCGCCGAGCAATTCGGGTGTGTCGAAGACAAATCTTATTCCGCTGCGGATCCGGGTGAAGACACCCTCTTCTGATGCAATTACTTCATGTCTGCCGATCTTTATGAACATAACCATAAAAAACGACAGGGAATACATACCTACTACTGTTGAATATGCCGGTACAATACCAGAAAAACCATAGATCATTCCACCTATTGCCGGGCCTAAAACCGCTGCCACCTGCCAGTTTGCACTGTTCCATGTAGCAGCATTTGCATACAAACTCCTAGGTACGAGCTGTCCCATTAATGCAACCTGAGCCGGACCTAATATTCCGCGTGCCAGCCCTGATAAAAATATTGCAGTAAAAATTGGAATGATACCATATCTGGCGGAAAAATATGATGCATTTAAACTGTATATCAACAAAACCACCGACGCCAAAATAAGCAGGAGTGTGGTATAATTAACAATCTTACGCCTGTTCCATAAATCGATATAATGTCCGGCAAAAAGTGATATACTAACCTGTGGAATCACCTCTGCAAGACCAATGAATCCAAGCCAGAGAACATTGTGCGACAGATCGTATATCTGCCATCCCACAATAACCGACTGCATAAGACTTGCCATTGTCATGAAAATGCGATAGAACAGAAAATAGCGAAAATTTTTTACGCGCATCACTGCGAAAGCTTCACCCGAAAACAATAATTTCATATTGATTTAAATTTCCGGTCAAAAATGCAAAGAAATAACGAAGTTTCACAGAGACAAGTCACACTTTCTCCCCTCCTCAACCAGTTCTTGTATTACTTCTCGTGTTATTTATCCCATTTATTCAGTTCTTTGATTTCATCCCATTCTGATTTCAGAATGCTGTAATAAATGGTATCTCTGCGACGATCGTGAGTCATTAAAGTGTGGCTACGCAGAATGCCTTCCTCCCTGGCGCCGATCCTGAGTAATGCCTTTCTTGCAGGTATGTTTAAAACATCTGTTTTTATTTCAACTCTTTCATAATTCATAACTTCGAAGACATATTTAAGCATTAAGTATTTTACCTGACTGTTAATCCCTCTGCCATGATAATCTCTGGCAATCCATGTCCAGCCAATTTCAATTCTTTTATCCCTGGGCGAGATATTACCAAAACTGGTTGAGCCAATTGGTTTGTCAGATACTTTATCAATAATCGTGAAAGCCAGACGGGTTTGGTTTTTAATATCATTTACAGCCGAGTCCAACCAATCATACAATTCGTGTTTTACCGACAGATCTACTGTGAAGTAGAGCCACAATGATTTATCTTGGGCTAATTTCTCAAAGAATGGATAATCATCAGCTATCAAAGGTCGCAGAAGTATGTTATCAGTTTCCAGAGTCAGACTAAAATCAAGCATATGTTCAGACAGAAAATGAGTTGAATGAATTTTTAAATGTACCATTAAAACAAATCCGTGCCTCAGAAGTTTATTTCCGTCCCGGTAATATTTCGGTTCCCTCCACATGGTTTTCAATCAGAAAACGACCAGTAGTGTCAGAATCAAATCATTTTTTTCATACCTTTCTCTCAGAATCAAAAAATATTCTGAGTCGTTATATTATAAAACTTTAAAAATTAAATGAAAATAAAAATGAAAGCATCACTCCTGGTCTCCTTGTTAGTTATTTTCACAGCTTGTGTCGAGGTAAATAATCCGGGGGCGCGTAAGACAGGCAATGGCGAAGATTCTGATAAAATAAGTGAGAATCTTAAAATGGATACTTTACAAGCATCACTGCCTGTTTCTGTTGTGGAACCTCTTTTCCCCGAAAAGAAAATAACTGTAGGTGGCCCTGGTGCTGATATACATGGTTTCACCTCTGAAGCAATCCAGACAGCTGTTGATGCAATACATAATTCAAGTAAAGCCGGCATTGTCATCCTGTCACCTGGAAACTATGATATTATCGCCCCGGTAAAGCTTTATGATAATATAACTCTGCTGGGATCAGGTGCGAATACGGTGCTAAAAAAATGTAAAGGATACAGTTCGCCTTTTGCCATTGACGCAGATTATGGGGAACTGCAGATCACAGTAACTGATGCTTCAGGCTTCAAACCCGGTATGGGAATTGCCGTTTATGATGAAGGTCAGCGGTCGGGATGGGACCTCACAACTGCCAGGATAACAGCTATTAAAGGTAATGTTTTATATATTGATAACTATCTGGTTCGCGATTATCATGCCGACAAAAAAGGAACCGTCTCAAATAATTGTTCGGTGATCTCCGCCGTCGGCGCCGAAAATGTCAGAATTGCCAATCTCACCGTCGATGGCAGCAAAGAAAGCAATGAGATGATCGACGGTTGCCGTGCCGGAGGAATCTATCTTCACAAAGTACACAAAGCAGTTATTGAAAATGTTACTGTCAGGAATTTTAACTGCGATGGTATAAGCTGGCAAATAACAGAATACGTAACAGTACGTAACTGTGAAGTTTATGGTTGTGCAAACAGCGGACTTCATCCCGGAACCGGGTCTCCTTTCACACTTATAGAGGGGAACAACAGTCACGATAATGACGGTTATGGTTTATATGTGTGCTGGCGTGTCAGAAATGGGAATGTGAGAAATAACAGTTTTCATAACAATGGCCTCAACGGTATAAGCACTGGTCATAAGGACACTGATATGCTGTATGCCGATAATCATATCTTCGAGAACGGATCAGACGGAATTCAGCTTCGTGGCGATTTACCTCAAAATGCACCTCACCGAAGTGTTTTCAGAAACAACGTGATCGAAAATAACGGGATTAAAGAGAAAGGATACGGGATATCGGTCAATTGCAAAGCAGAAGGAGTTATTCTTGAGGACAACATTATTCGTAACACCAAAACCGGTAAACAGGTAGCTGCAGTGCTGCTGACTGCTAACAGTCTTCCGGTGGAAATGATAAACAATAAAATCAGCGGACACCCGGAGAAAGAAGTAATTAAGGAGAACAATTGAGAAAAAGACCCTTTTATTTAACTTTCCTCATTCCTGAAAATAATCTCAATACGCCTGTCGGGGATGAGCCACATTAAAGCTACAAGAATATAAATTCCACCTGAAATCCATTCACTGATCCAACTTGAACAAATTGCAACAATATAAAGTACCGGAGAAATTTTCCCCTTAAAATCTTTCCCGATAGCCTTAGAGAGTATTGAATCCTGTCCATGATTTCTTATTATCCTGGTTTGCAGAATATAATATGCTATAGCTGACATCAGGAGAATGACCCCGTACAGAGCAAGTGGAGCCTGCGCAAAATGGTTTTCCCCCATCCATCCGGTTACAAAGGGCACCAGCGATAACCAAAAAAGCAAATGAAGATTAGCCCACAAGATATCTCCTGTTACGTGTTTTACGGTATGCATCATATGGTGATGGTTATTCCAATAGATAGCCAGATAAATGAAGCTTAAGACATAACTGGAAAAAATTGGGATCAGGGGTCTAAGGTTGGCAAGCTTATCACCCATTGGTACTCTAATTTCAAGTACCATTATCGTTATTATTATTGCCAGAACTCCATCGCTGAAGGCTTCCAGTCTTTCCTTTCTCATTCTTTTTTTCTGAAATTTACAAATACTCTTCCCCTGCTATGAAACTTCAATGTTTAAGATCCTCAGCTTTCATGCTGACTCCGGCGGGTACCCATTGCGTTACTGCTTCCTGAGAAACTACCACATAGGCAGATCTTTCAATCATGTCGAGAATACGCTCTCTCGGACCTCTCTTCCAGTCGTCGCTTGCATAAAAAGCGTCCTCGGATTTTTGTCTGTGAACTAAACTTTTAAACGATCTGATCACCCAATAGCTATTATCATCATCGAGGGAAGGTCCATGAGCTACTACTTCAATATTCCATTTTTTCAGAATTGGCAGGGATTCAGTGATATAGATATCTCGAAATCTGTCCCTGGTTCCGGGTTTTAGATTCAAAATAAGGATTTCTATCATAACTTGTCATGATTTTAATATAATACAATCAGAATATCTTTTTGTTTAATAGTGATTTTTAAACTTAATTGAAATCAGTTTATCGAAAGCGCTTTAAATTATTTGCACAAACGGACTCTTTTATTTACTTTTCACGATTTAATCTACGATTTTAGTTTAGATTATCATTTTAAATCATAATGTTCTGCTGATGAGAAATTATTCACTTGACAAAAGTAAGATCAAAGTTCTTTTACTTGAAAGTATCCACGAGAATGCCAACCTTTTCTTCAGGGAAAATGGTTATACCGATGTTGAATGCCTCAACAGGGCATTGTCGGGCGAAGAACTAAAAGAAAAATTACAGACTACACATATTATCGGAATCAGAAGCCGGACAGAACTTCGTAAAAACATGCTTCTGCAGGCACCGAAACTCTTCGCTATCGGTTGTTTCAGTATAGGTACAAACCAGGTGGATATTCAGGATGCCAAAATGCTGGGGATACCTGTATTTAATGCTCCTTTCTCAAATACCCGTTCTGTAGCGGAACTGGTTATTGCGGAATGTATTATGCTTATGCGCGGCATTCCTGAAAAAAATGCACTCGCTCATCAGAAGATCTGGAGAAAATCGTTTAATAACTCAGTGGAAATAAGAGGTAAAACTCTAGGTATTATAGGTTATGGGCATATTGGTACTCAGGTTGCTATTCTTGCCGAGAACCTTGGAATGAATATCGTTTATTATGATATTGAGAAGAAACTCAGCCTGGGAAATTCCAAACCCGTTTCAAGCATGAATGATCTGTTAAAGATGTCAGATACTGTAACTGTTCATGTTCCGTTAACAGAATTAACCAGGAATATGATTTCTACCGAACAGATTGGACTAATGAAAGAAGGAGCTTGCCTGATTAATGCTTCCCGGGGAGATGTAGTTGATTACAAAGCAGTTGCTGAGGGGCTCAAATCAAATAAACTCGCTGGAGTTGCTGCTGATGTCTTTCCGCAGGAACCATCTTCCAATGATAAACCATTCGTAAATGAATTACAGAATTTCAATAATGTAATTCTTACACCTCATATAGCAGGCAGCACTCTTGAAGCTCTTGCCAATATCGGACTGGAAGTGGCAGAAAAACTGGTGAGATACAGTGATACCGGGTCCACTATCGGCGCAGTCAATTTCGTCGAGATTGCGCTTCAGGCTAACTCCTCAAAACAGCGATTTTTACATATTCACAAAAATGTGCCCGGAGTATTGGGCGAAATCAATCACTATTTTTCTTCAAGAGGCATAAATATTGCAGCTGAGTATCTGCAGACAGATGCTGATCTGGGCTATGTCATCCTGGAAACTGACAGCGAGCTGGATGCCTCAGTTCTCAAAGACCTTAAGAATATCCCACATACAATAAGGGTCAGAATACTTTATTAAAAACTGAATAGTCAGCTCCTACTTTCCGCCGGGAGGACAGTTCTTTCTCAGATAGTTGGTATAAAGAGTAGCCAGGTGAAGTAATGTGCCTTCTCCTTCAGAAAGGCCATGTGTCCGGTTAGGATATGCCATAAACTGAAACTGTTTATTATATTTAACTAATTCATTAAGAAGCATTTCAGCGTTCTGGTAATGAACATTATCATCGCCGGTTCCATGTATATACAAGAGGTTCCCTTTAAGATTTTTTGCATAGGTGATTGGCGATCCTTTCACAAAGTCTTCCATATTCTCCTGTGGCAAACCCATATAGCGTTCCTGGTACACATTATCGTATGTAAGCAAATTAGTAACCGCAGCGATTGCAATACCTGTTTTATAAATATCGGGATATTGGAACATCAGATTCAAAGTGGCAGAACCTCCCCCACTCCATCCCCATACAGCAATTCTTTCAGGGTCGACAAAATTCCATTTCAGGATTTCTTTGGCAGCCATAGCCTGATCGTGGATATTTATCTGACCTATTTTCCTGTAAATGGATTTTCTCCATGCTGCTCCTTTTGGAGCAGGTGTACCCCTGTTATCAAGTGAGATATAGATATAACCATCTTTTGCCATATCACCAAGATAAAGGAAATCGCGGGCCCTACCATAAGTATCTATTACTGTAGCCTGTGCAGGTTCGGTATATACAAAAAATACAACAGGATATTTTTTTGAAGGATCAAAATCGGAAGGTTTCACCATCCATCCATCCATTTCCACATTGTCCACAGTTGTAACCCTGAAGAATTCGGTTGTAGGTTTGACTCTGAGCGAATCGAGATGAGAAATGATTCCCTTCTTTTCATTTAGTGGTTTTTGATTTGCCACATAAATAAATTCGCGTGAAGGCCGTGTGAAATTATTGGAGAATGAATGAACAGCATATTTCCCATTTGGAGAGAAGGAGTAACTGTGCGTTCCCTTTAATACATCAGGACTCATCAATTCAGCCGTACCTGTACCGTTAAGTTTTGTGCGGTACAGATAATTCTGTGTTGCATTATCGGGCGAAGCCATAAAATAGACATAACCCTTCTTCTGGTCGATATAAGTAATATCGGAGAAGTCATAATTCCCATGTGTTACAAGTTTTTCAGGCTTTCCTTCAAGAGAAACCTGGTACAGATGCCTCCAGCCGTCCTTTTCAGAATCCCAGAGAATACTTTTGGTTCCATCCAGCCAGATAAATTTGTTGGTAAAGTCAATGGCATAAGGATTCCCTGGCTGATAAATATCTACCCAGGCAGGATCCGATTCCTCCTCAATGACTTTTGATATGCCTGTTGAAGCGTCTGAAATATAAAGTTTGCTTTCATTCTGCTTCCGGTTAAGCTGCTGAGTAAGAAGATTGTTTGTTGATGGTATATACTCAAGCCGTACAATATAATTCTGAAATGGATCACCGGGAATATTCATCCATGTGGTTTTTGCATCGGCAACATTTACCACACCTATCTTACAGGAAGAAGGATTCTGTCCAACTTTTGGATATTCGATAGGTATTATCCTTGAGTATATGGAATCGGTATTGTTAATAAGGTAAAACTTACGGATTTTGCTGGCGTCAAGCTGCCAGTAGGCGATCGTTTTACTGTCGGGGCTCCAGCGGAAACCATCACGACAGGCAAATTCTTCCTCGTAAACCCAGTCGAAAGTACCGTTTATAAGAGTAACAGAACCATCTGTCGTAAGGGGCTTTATTTGTGAACTGGCAAGATCCTCTACATAAATATTATCATTGCTGACATATGCAACCGACCTGGCATCGGGGGAAAATTTTGCAAACATTAAGGAAGATTCCGGTAGTGTTTTTCCCAGTTGTGATAGAGATCCGGATTTTATGTCAAGTACCCAATAATCACCCTTGGTATTCAGCCTCCATACTCTTTTTGTGTTGGTAAACAACAATACTTTTTGCTGGTCACCCGAAAACGAATAATAACTGAACTGCAGCGGAGTATTACTGCCTGCAGGAGTAAGCTGTTGTTTGGACAAAACAACCGCCGGTTTATTATCAGGCAGAGTGTACTTAACAAGTTCATTTTTCTCAACACGGAAATAGGAATTACCGTCAACAGACCAGTTTATGTCGCTTACCTGCGAAATTCCGGTAAATGATATAATGAAGAATAACACCGGGATAAGAAAAACTATAATTCTGCCTCGGCGATCTGACAAATAATAAGGTTTAGACATTTTTTTAAGTTTAATGTATTGAAATGTAAATATTTATTTAATAATAGCGATAATATATCACTACAGTTCAAAAGTCAATTTCAAATTTTTAAAGTTAAAAAAATGCTGATACTTTCAGGACATGAAATTTTAAAATTCATTTCTGATAAATTTTATAACAGGATCAGGATTATTAATGAAGCTGTCTTAAAAGAAAAAATCAATTAACCACAAAGGGGCACAAAGTAAATTCACAAACCTGCCTGCCGGCAGGCAGGGGACACAAAGTCACGATAACTATCGGGATAAATATCATGATCTTACCTTTGTGTACTTTGTACCTGCTTTGTGTACTCCCAATGCTTCGGTCGGGATCTTCGCTTCTCTTCGATTTGTGGCTGAGAGTAACTTTTTAGACAGCCTTTTTTATGCTTTTTCAGTATTCATCTGATTCTCTTCCTCTTTGAAACGGTTTCTGAATTTTTCATGATATCTTCTTCTCCATTCCGGATGATTATATCGGCGCGTATGAGGACCAATTCCGGAAAGAAGAATTTTCGACAGAATGAATAATCCGGCCATTTGCCAGAATGTTAGTACCGGTCCGTGAAACAGGATAGGAATAAGCGAATTCCATAAAAGCATTGTGACAAAGATCGCAAGGGTTATAAAACATAAACCCAGTAAAGCGAATCCTGCAAATCTGAAAATCCTAAAAGCTTTCATACTAATTGTTTTTTAATAGTTTATACAGTTCATCTAATTTTTCTCTTAGAGCAAGCACAGCATAGCGTTTCCGCGAAATGAGGGTGTTTATGCCAATACCCGTTTTTTGAGATATCTCCCTGAAACTCATATCCTCAAATTCATTGTCTACGAATACCTCTCTTTGCTCTGACGGCAAATCTGAAAGAGTCTCCTCGATGGCTTCCCATATCATTTCTTTTATATCGTCATCTTCTGCCAGATGACCCAGAGACGGAAGGATTTCTTCAAGAGTCAGCGGACCGTCTTCATCATTTTTTGCATTGGTATTATAACTGATGCTTACCGGCTTTCTCTTACGGAACAGATCGGTGATACGGTTATCAGCTACTCTATATAGCCATGCTGTGAGACTTTCAACCCTCCTGATGTCGTTGAAACCAATAGTAAGCTGGTAAAAGATGTCCTGCAGAATATCTTCCGCCTCTACCTCGTCGGAAATTCTTTTTCTTATATAGCCAAGCAGACGTTTTCGCTCGCTTTTATAAACAGCTCCAATTTTTTCTGACTCTTTCGGACTCATTCAAGAGGTTGTTTATTCGCATAGACGAAACAGAGAAACAAATATTTTAAATAAATAGAGAATTTTTATTTTCCCCGGCTGTCCATCATAATCAGCTGGTAAAAAAATAAAACAGGAATATAGGACGCGATGGATTGGTTAAATTCTAAGATCGCTCATGGAGATTACTTTAAATTAATATATGTAAAGTTATCTCTTATTTAATAACGGAAAACAGATTGTGATTATATCAGATATTGGGGGGTTTAGGAAAATGCCAATCCGGGATTGCCTGGCATCTTGCCCATTACATTTTTTAGAATCCCGGATCAGGCGAAAATCTGATCAGAGTGTAATAATAATCTTAAGCAATTCCTGTTTTGATTTTCCAAGTTTAATGCCAAGTATCTCCATCATCTCTTTTTCATTGCCCTCATCATAGGAAAGGTCTTTGTCAGTAAGGTTTTTGTACTTCTTCCGAAGTTTTGCCTTTTTTTCATTCCAGTATTCTGTATTACTCTTCATGACTCCTGGCTTTAAAATGTTATTCTGTTCTGAATCAGCTTTCCCCTCTAAAAAAACAATTGAACCGGAAGCTAGATTCATTATATGTTTATTTAAAATTTACTTATGAAAAAACTTATTTAATATCAACATACTATCAGTTCATCCTTTAAACAACTCTTTATTACTATGATAGCTTTTTGAATCTTTAAAAGAATAAACAAAGGATGTGCCAAAAACAGGACCAGAATAGGAATGGCCGAGTTAAATCAACTAAAATCCTGATTTACTGATACTTTGAAAATTGTTAAAATTTTGTTACAGGAAAAGTTTCAAAGAAATATTCCCAAAATGAAAAAATATTAAAACTATTTTCGCATATCTGAAAAGGATTCTCCAGCCTGACAGCCGCTATAGCTCATTGATCTCAGCCCGACAGTGAGGCTGTACAAGCAGTCATATCATAGAAAGGAAAGGTTGTCGGGCTTGTTACCAAAGACAAGCCCGTTCTCTTAAATTATTCTGACCTAAGTGTATTTACCGGATTGGTAGTAGCTGCTTTATACGACTGATAACCTATTGTTGCCAGTGCTATTAAACAGCTTATAGAAACAGTCATAGCAAAGATCCACCAGGAAATACCGGTACGATAAGCAAAACTTTCGAGCCACTTTCTCATCATCAGAATCGAGACGGGACAGGCAATTATTGCGGCTATAAACACCAGTTTTGTAAAATCCACTGTAAGTAACCAGATTATCTGCCCGATTCCTGAGCCATTAACTTTTCTGAGTCCGATTTCTTTCTTACGCTGTTCCGAAGCAAAAAGTGCGAGCCCAAACAAGCCCAGACAGCTTACAAAAAAGGCTAACCCGGTAAAAATTCCCAGGATAGTGCCAAGTCGCGACTCTCCGCTATATTGGCGATGAATACTGTCGGCTACAAAATCATATTCAAATGGCTGGTCAGGTGCATTCTCAATCCATTTTGATTTCAGAAAACTTATTATTCCGAAAATATCTGTATCGGGTCGTACCCGACAGGTAATAAAATCGTTACTTCCTTTAAGGTACATAGCCAGGGCTCCTACAGGCTCATGCAGTGAATTGAAATTAAAATCTTCTACAACTCCTATTATGGTGTAGACATCCAGGACAGGTTTGTTTATATCAAAATCAGATTTCAGTATTGAACCAATTTTTCTCCCTAAAGGATCTTTCCATCCAAGGAGTTTAACTGCCGCCTGGTTGATCACTATCGCTGAAGAGTCAGTTGAAAATTCTTTTGAGAACCATCGTCCGCTGATAATTTTCATGCCAAACGTTTTTAGATACTCATAATCAACAAAAAAATGGGTAAATAATAACGGATCATTTGAAATAATTCCATCGCGCCAGATAGATCCATTATTCCTTTCCGAAGGAGATGGTAAGAACCCACTCTCTGAAACAGAAATGATTTGAGGATTTACAGCCAGTTTATCCTTAAAATTTTCAATATTCTTACCAAGGAGGTAAGCATTTTTAACTACTAATAATTGTTCCTTATTATATCCGAGGTTTTTTTTCTGAATGAATTTCATCTGTTTGGCAAGTATGAGAACTGAAGAAAGAAGGATTAGTGAAATCGTAAACTGCCCAACAACAAGGATACTTCTGAAATTTGCTTTCTTTCTGCCGGTAACCATCTCTCCTTTTAATATAGAAATCGGCTTGAACGATGATAAATATAGTGCAGGATAAATTCCTGCAAGAAAGCTGATCACTAAAATAAGGCCAATTACCGCACCTATAAACTTTATATCGAAGTAATTTATCAACAAGTTCTTATCAGTCAGCCTATTAAAAAACGGAAGGGAGAATTCAGTCAGAACCATTGCAATTAAGTAAGCTGCAAAAACAATCAAAAGTGATTCAAGCATAAATTGCATTGAAAGCTTTGATTTCTGGATCCCAAAAATCCTTCTCATACCTATCTCTTTTAACCTGCTCGCCGATCGGGCAGTTGAGAGATTAGTGAAATTAATACAGGCCAAAAGAATAATAAAAACTGCAATCAGAATAAAAATGTAAACATACTTCATGTCGCCACCAGCCTCAAAACCTCCTGAGATATCAGTCCTTAAGTGGATATCTCTCACATTCTGAATACTGAACTGAATACGTATGCCTTTACCCAGAAGATTTTCCCACGAGGTGCCAAGTGCCTGAGCCGCCTGGGGAGCAACATATCGTTCGATCAATTGAGGTAACTTTTTCTCAAAGGCAACAGGGTCAGCATTCTTCTTAAACAGAATATATGTCTGAAAATTATTACTGAGCCAGACTTGCTCGAGATATTCTTTTGTGCTGTAAAGAGACGCAATAAAATCAAAATGGAAATGTGAAGCTTTCGGAATATCCTTATAGACAGCAGTTATACGATAATCACTTTGATTGTTGAGTCTTAAAATTTTATTTATAGGATCTTCGTAGCCAAAATATTTTTTTGCCATCGACTCACTCAAAGCAATTGTAAACGGAGCGGCAAGGGCATTTTCAGCATTACCTCTTATAACTGGTATTGTAAAAATCCCAAAAACAGTCGAATCGGCATAGATTATGTTGTTTTCCGAGTAACTGGTATTATTATATCTGATAATAGCCTTACCATAACTACGGAATCTTACACTTTTTTCAATTTCAGGATAATCTTTCAATAATGTACCAGCGAGAGGTGCCGGACAATATGCTGAATTTCCCTCATACCCATTTAGCTTAGTATACATGTCCATCCTGTAAATCCTGTCAGCGAACAGATTATACTTGTCATACGAAAGTTCAGCTTTTACCCATAGCATTATTATTATAAAACTTGCCATGCCAATTGCAAGACCTAATATATTAAGTATGGTGAAGGTTTTGTTCCTGAATGAGTTTCTGAGAAAGAGTTTTAAAAATGTAACCATAATATTGATTATTAATTGCCGGATAATTAAATAAGTACTTTACTGTAAACCAAGTCTTATGCCAGTTTTTCTAACTTATTAATTATATGCTGCTTACAGTTTCAGAATTAAAATAAATGTTAAAATTAAGTGTTTATTTATTATCCATATATGTATCATATGTATCCACTTTGTATTATTTTTGTTTTTAAAAATGACAAATGACAAAAATAAAAGGCAAAATACTGATTGTTGATGATAATGAAGGAATTCTTAAGTCACTTTCATTTATACTGAAACAGGAGTTTGAGGAGGTTTCTACAATAAAAAATCCTGCAAAGTTTACTTCACTTCTCCAATCAGGCTCTTTCGATATAATAATGCTAGACATGAATTTCCAAGCCGGAGTCAACACAGGAAATGAGGGTCTGTTCTGGCTGAAGGAAATAATAAAAGAAGATCCTGATGCAGTTATAATTCTTATTACAGCTTATGGCGATATTGAACTTGCAGTAAAAGCGATGAAGGAAGGAGCTACGGATTTTATACAGAAACCGTTTGATCCGGTAAAACTGGTTTCGACGGTCAGAGCAGCATACCAGCTGCGAATGTCAAAAATTCAGGTTTCAAAACTCATGAACAAACAAAAGCATCTCTCAGAAGATCTGGATAAGAAATTCACTTCACTGATTGGCGAATCCTCTGTTATGAAGGACATATTATCTACAGTAAAAAAGGTAGCTCCTACAGATGCCAATGTTCTTATTCTCGGCGAAAACGGTACAGGGAAAGAACTAATTGCCCGGGAAATACACCGCCAATCGAAGCGATCGGATGATGTATTCATAAGTGTTGATCTTGGATCTCTTTCAGAATCACTGTTTGAGAGTGAGCTCTTCGGACATGTGAAAGGAGCTTTTACAGGAGCTGCTGAAGACAGAAAAGGACGATTTGAGACTGCAACCGGCGGAACCTTGTTTCTTGATGAAATAGGTAACCTTCCGATCTCTATGCAATCAAAGCTGCTGACTGTTTTACAAAACCGGTACATCATCCCTGTTGGCTCAAACAAGCCGGTTCCGGTTGATGTCAGATTAATAACCGCAACCAACAAACATCTGCCCGATCTCATAAGAGACAATCTTTTCAGGGAAGATCTGATGTTCAGGATAAATACTATTCAGATCGAAATACCTCCGTTGCGTTACAGGGAAGAAGATATTCTTCTCCTTGCCGAACATTTCCTTAACCTTTTCGGGAAAAAATATGAAAAACCCTTTCTTAAGATTAGTGGGAATACGATTGATAAATTAAAACAATATGAATGGCCGGGAAATGTGAGGGAGCTTCAACACATGATTGAGAATGCGGTAATAATGGCTGAAGACAAAGTTATCAGACCTGAGAACCTGCATTTTACAACAAGAATTTCCTCCGGAAACTCATTCCCTGATAAGTCTTTAAACCTGAATAATGTTGAAAAACTTACAATTAAGGAAGCTCTCTTTAAAAATAAAGGTAATATTAACCAGACAGCTAAGGAACTTGGAATAACAAGAAAAACCCTGTACTCTAAAATTGAAAAGTATGGACTCTAATAAATATTATATTGGAATCATAGTCAGGGTAATACTCATCTCTTTATCGTCCCTGATCCTTTCTTTCCTGGCTTACAAAACCAATTATCTATATTCTATTACCTTCATGTCTCTTCTGGTAATATCAGAGACGTGGGGACTAATCCGTTACATTGTCCGACGAAGAGACGATATTAAAAGAATGCTTGCATATATTAAGGAAAACAACCCGACTCTCTATTTTTCTCAGGAGAGAACTTATCCTTTCAACGAACTGGGTGTGTTCCTGAATGAGATCGGAGGTATTGTAAGGCAGGTCCGCATTGAGAAAGAAAGTCAGTTGCATTACATGAATTATATTGTTAAGCATATCGGAATAGGATTGATTTCATTTGATCAGGATGGAAATATTGAAATAATAAATCAGGCAGCCAGGGACCTTTTAGGAGTTGCTGAGATAAACTCAATAAGTACACTTGAAGCAGTTCATCGGGGATTACCCGAGACTATAAAAAAATTAAAATCAGAAGAACAGAAAGTAATCACTTTAAAATCGGGCAACCGGTTGCTGCAACTTGCAATAAGAGTATCTGTCTTTAAAATCGGGCAAAAAGAAATCTGGCTTGTTTCGCTTCAGGATATAAAAAATGAACTTGATGAAAAGGAGATGGAATCGTGGCAGAAGCTTATCAGAGTACTAACTCATGAAATAATAAATTCTGTTACTCCTGTCACCTCTCTTACATCAACCATTTCAGGCTTCTTTAAAAACGGAGATAAGATTATAGCCGCAAGCGATCTCCCCGATGAAAACATAAAAGAAGCGCTTACAGGACTTGGCTATATCGAGGACAGGGGTAAAAATCTTATTGACTTTGTAAGCAAGTTCAGGAGCCTGACAAAGTTACCTGCACCTAAATTTGAAAAAGTAAGTATTAATAAACTCATTGAGAGTATTATGCTGCTAAAAAGAGATGAACTTTCAGCAGATGGAATAGCATTGTTATGCAATACTTCAGAGGAAAACATGACACTTTTTTGCGATCGCAGTCTTATTGAACACGTTCTCCTGAACCTCGTTAACAATGCTTCAGATGCTCTTAAAGCAAATGGCAACAATAAAAAACGGATCATTGAATTAAGCTTTTCAGAGGCAGATGATCAACGTCCTGTTATATCTGTCAGAGACAACGGGACAGGCATCCCGGATGATCTGCTGGAAAATGTCTTCATACCTTTCTTTACTACTAAAGAACATGGCTCGGGGATTGGATTAAGTCTGTCGAGGCAGATCATGAAACTTCATGGTGGAACAATTTCTGTGTTCTCAAAACCTGGTGTAGAAACTGTTTTCTCTTTAAGATTTTAAAAAAGATGAGCCCTCTTAATTGAGGGAAGGAATATTTATAAAAGAATAATAAAAAACTTACCGGATTTTGCAGCGATTTCATTTTTTTCAAATCTATTGACTATAAGAATATAAACAAATTCAATAGCTTTATTATAGCTTAATAACCGCTCATAACAATTAATAACCCTTCAATATGAAATTAAAAAATAGTTTTGCAATCCTGTTTGTATTTATGCTGACAGGCTCTTTTACAATGACTGCGCAAAGCCAGGAACAACAGTCTCAACTAAAAAAAGGAATCCGGATATCAAAACTGTTAAAAGCTGGAGAAAAACATAAATATGTTGTAAAACTGGACGCAAATCAGTTTGCTTTCTTCAGGCTTGAGCAAAAAGGAATTGACGCTATGATCACCACTTATGATCCGGATGGGAAAAAGATCGAAGATTTTGACAGTCCAAACGGAAGAAAAGGAGACGAACCAGTTGTGTTGTTTACAGGAGAAAAAGGGAACTATACTCTTGAAGTCAGCGCTCTTGAACCAAAAGGTCGACAGGGCAATTATGACCTCGTATGGGAAATACTCGAACCAAAAGGTTCTACTCCCGGAAAACAGGTCGATCAGCTTTTTACAGCCTGGAATAATCCAAATTCTCCGGGAGCGGCAGTCGCTGTAGCACGCGACGGTAAAATAATCTTTGAAAAAGGATATGGGAGCGCCGATCTGGAATATAATATTCCCATTACTCCCGCAACAATTTTTCACATAGCCTCGTTGTCAAAACAGTTCACCGCCTTCTCTGTCCTTCTGCTTGAAGGCGAAGGTAAACTCTCAATAAACGATGATGTAAGAAAATATATTCCTGAGGTTCCTGATTTTGGCAAAGTCATCACTCTTAACCAGCTTATGCATCATACCAGCGGGTTAAGAGATCAATGGGATTTACTTGCTATGGCCGGATGGCGGCTTGATGATATAATAACAAAGGACCAGATTATGAGGCTTGTTAGCAGGCAGAGGGATTTGAATTTCAATCCCGGAGATGAGTTCCTGTATTGCAATACCGGATTTACATTGCTCGCAGAGGTAGTTGCCAGGGTATCGCGACAGACTTTTGCTGAATTTACCAGAACGCATATTTTTGAGCCATTGAAAATGACTAATACGCTCTTTTATGATGATTGTGAGAAGATCGTAAAAAACAGGGCTTATTCTTATCATTTTGACAGCACGGGCGTGAAAAAAAGCATCTTAAGTTATTCTGTTGTGGGTGCAACAAGTCTGTTCACAACTGTGGAAGATCTCAGTCGCTGGGCTATGAATTTTGAAAACCCGGTTGTCGGAAAAGACATCATCAATGAAATGAACATTAAGGCGATACTTAATAAAGGCGATACAATAAATTATGCTATGGGTCAGGGAATTGGCGTTTATAAAGGACTGAAATTCAATGCGCATGATGGTGCTGATGCCGGTTACCGCACCAGCTTGTTCAGGTTTCCTGATCAAAATTTTTCTGTGAACGTACTAAGCAATGTTGCCTCATTCAATCCTTCGGCAATGGCACAAAGAATTGCAGATATTTATCTGAAGGACAAAGAGATTA
>DCFT01000026.1:1222-45022 GCA_002319885.1 Bacteroidales bacterium UBA1797 | reverse complement strand
ACCAAAATTGAAAATGAGATTTCAGACATTGTTAATGAGAAAGCTCTGGCTGCAGATAAACTGGCCGCAAAAACCTATATCTTCATTGCTATGTTCTCCGTTTCAGGTACACTTCTCGCAATATTGGTAATGTTTATTATTGTGCGATATGTAAGAAAGGCACATGTTTATCAGGTTGCACTACAGAGTTCTAAAGATGAAGCTGAAAAACTGGCCCGGACAAAAGAGCTCTTTATGGCGAATATGAGCCATGAGATACGAACGCCTGTAACTGCCATATCAGGTTTTACAGAACAACTCTTACATGAACCATTGGATGAGAACACAACGCGGACTCTGAAAATTATCAAATCATCTTCCGATCATCTGGGGAATATAATTAATGATATCCTCGATTTTTCAAAGCTGCATAATGGGAAACTGGCGTTGGAAAAAGTTCACTTCTTTATCGCACAGGTTCTTGAAGATGTAAATGCCTTGTTTGAAAGACCAGCTATCAGAAACAATACAAGGTTAAGTTATTCAATAAGCCCCGATACTCCTGAAGTTTTGCTTGGCGATCCCTACCGTCTTAAACAAATCCTGCTTAACCTTGTCAGTAATTCAGTTAAGTTCACTAAAAACGGTAAAGTACATTTCAGTGTGAATTGTGTTAAAAATGACTCATCTGAAATTGAGTTGTTACTGGAAGTGGTAGATACCGGTGTTGGAATTGACGAGAGCAAACTGAGCCTCATTTTTGAAGATTTTACTCAGGAGGAGATGAGTACTACCCGTAAATACGGAGGAACCGGATTAGGGTTATCAATTGTTAAGAAACTCATTGAATTACATAACGGTACTATTGATTGTGTCAGCAAAAAAAACCAGGGTACCAGGATAACCTGCCACATTCTTTATCTTACAGGGAATGAGAAGCTTGTAAGAAAAGATGTTGAATCTCAGTTTTTCATTCCTGAAGAGGTCAAAAATCTTAAGATACTTGTTGTAGATGACGAAGAGTACAATCGTCTGCTTTTCAAAACGATAATGACACGATGGCAAATAAGATATTATGAAGCTTCAAATGGAATGGAGGCATTGGAAATATTAAAATCTGACCATTTTGATCTGTTATTTATGGATGCCAGGATGCCGGGCATAGACGGATTAAAGGCAACTCAGTTTATCAGGAATGAGATGAATATCACAGAGTCTGAAATGCCTGTGATCTGTATCTCCGCTGCAAATGTAAATGATGACTGGCAAAAATATAAAAAGGCAGGAATGAATGCTTTTCTTCCAAAACCATTTACCGAAGAGATGCTGCTGACAACGATTCTTTCTGTTATTAAAGATTATTCATACTCTTCGGAAACGGAACCGGTTAAAGAAGAAGAAATCCAGCCGGATGGAGCTTCCAAAATCAATCTTCAGAATCTCTATCATATTTCAGGAGGTGATGAACAGTTTGTAAAACAGATGCTTCTCTCTTTCGATGAATCAACAGAAAAAGGGATAAATGAAATACAGGAAGCAGTGGCATCCGGAAGGTTGGAATTAGTCTCGGAACTTGCCCATAAGATGTTACCACCGTGCAGGCATATTGGTGCATTGGAACTCTGCAATCTTCTAAGAAAGATTGAAGAGAATATACAAAAAAAGACAGAATTGTCCGATCTGGACAGACTGGCGAAAGAGTCTTTACAGGAATTTGAAGAAGTAAGCCGTCTGGTTAAAGAACAAATAACGAAAATCAGTTAAAACTCTGGCAAATAATGGCTTTTTTACTTTACTTTGCAGACTCAGTAATAAACTTTGAACCAGAATTCCATCGGATATGTCTGAAAAGCCTTTTAAAATATTTGTTGTAGAAGACAGCGAATGGTATAACAGACTTTTGGTTCACACTCTTTCCTTAAATCCCGACTTTGAGATAAAGAATTTCTTCAATGGAAAAGATTTTCTGAGATGCCTCCACGAATCACCTGACATTGTTACTCTTGACTACCGACTGCCCGATTTTACGGGGCTTGAGATCCTTAAAAAAATCAGGGAAGAAAATTCTGATATTCAGGTGATCCTGATTTCAGAACAGGAAGATATTGATACAGTGGTAAGCTTGCTTAAACAGGGTGCTTATGACTATATTAGTAAGTCAGAGGACATTAAGGACCGTTTACTTAACACAGTTAAAAATATTAGGAACGGAATAGGTCTTAAAAGAGAGATAACATCGCTTCGAAAGGAAGTACAAAAAAAATATAGCTTCAAAGAAAGTATCTTAGGTGAAAGTCAGGCTATTAAAGCTGTTTATGATCTTATCGATAAGGCTCTCAGTACAAACATTACTGTTGTCATTTCAGGTGAAACAGGCACAGGGAAGGAACTGGTAGCCAAGGCAATTCATTATAATTCTAAACTTAAAGACAAACCTTTTGTAACTGTAAACGTTGCTGCTATCCCATCTGAATTAATCGAAAGCGAACTGTTCGGTCATGAGAAAGGCGCTTTTACCGGAGCTTCATACCGACGAATAGGCCGTTTTGAAGAGGCCGACGGAGGCACTCTCTTTCTGGATGAAATTGGAGAAATGGAACTTAATCTGCAGGCAAAATTATTACGTGTTCTTCAGGAAAAAGAAATCGTACGCATAGGTAGTAACAAACCTGTGAAAACCGACTGCCGGATTGTTGTTGCAACAAATAAGAATCTGAAAGAGGAAGTAAAAAAGGGCAATTTCAGAGAAGATCTTTTTTACAGATTACTGGGTCTGCCAATAGAATTACCACCCTTGCGCGACAGGGCAAATGACATACTGATCCTTGCACGATATTTCATAGGAAAATTCTGTGATGAAAATAATCTCAGCATAAAGAAATTATCTGTGCCTTCCCAAAAGAAACTGATGAGTTATTCATTTCCAGGTAACGTTCGTGAATTGAAATCTCTGATTGAACTTGCAGTTACACTATCCTCGAAAGATGATATTGAACCGGCTGACCTTGTTATAGACAGTGGTGATCCATTATCTGATGTTGTGAATGATAACCTGACATTAAGGGAATATGAGGTTAAAATAATTAAAGCAACTTTGAAGAAGAATAACAATGATATCAGATTGGCAGCCAGCAAACTGGATATCGGAATTTCTACAATCTACCGTATATTAAAGGAAGAAAAAGAATAATTGATTAACCGCCCGTTTAAATCATAAATCCTGTTTCAGAGTTTTCTCAATATGAGAATTGTTTTCTCATATTGAACGGTTTCCGGTTCATATATCAATATCATAATTCATTCATCTTAAATATATTAAATACTCTGCTTGATCGGGGCATAACATTTGCCATAATATATGCCGATATACTTTCTGGAGTTGTACTTATATAAATTGAACCGATATATTGAACCGATTGCCTAACAAAAATGAAGTTTACACAATACCTGAAAAATAATATTGACAGTTAAATAAATTATTAAATTATTAAGGAGGAATTAAAATGACAAATGAAGTAAACAGTAACAAAAGTGTGGTCAATGACAATGCGGCTTCACGAAACAATGAAAGAAAGGCAAAGAAAGAAGGAGTTAAGAAAGGTGTCCTTACGACTGCTTTGATTAGCTTGCTGGTTCTTATTATTGCTGGTTTCATTGTTAACTCAATGTTCAAAAACGAGCAGAAGAAAAATGTTGCAATCGTTGAAAACCAGAAACATTCGTATACACAGTTATTAACATCACGCGATTCAGTGATCAACGAATGGATGTTGACTTTTGATGAAATTGAGAAAGATCTTGCTACAGTAAAAGAGAAGGAAAACATAATCTCAATGAAATCATCGGATCAGGAATTTTCAAAAGACAAGAAACAACAGATTTTAAAGGATATAGAGTATGTTAATACACTTCTTGATCAGAATAAAAAGAAAATTGCATCACTTACTGCCCAGTTGAAGAATTCAGGTGGTGAAATTAAAGGTCTGCAGGCAAAAGTTGCTGAACTTGAAGCATCAATGAAAGACCGTGAAAATGAAATAGCCGATCTTAAGACAAATCTGACAAAGAAAGATTTCGAGATAGGACAACTAAATACCCGAATGACTGAAGCTGAAGCTTCAATAGCTCAAAAGAATGATTCAATCAGTAATCAGACAGC
Source organism: Bacteroidales bacterium UBA1797 (assembly GCA_002319885.1). Classification (GTDB taxonomy): domain Bacteria; phylum Bacteroidota; class Bacteroidia; order Bacteroidales; family VadinHA17; genus LD21. Next base: position 40,884 of record DCFT01000026.1, on the reverse strand, counting down.
CAAGCTGAACAAAGCATATATTACATCTGGTACATATAAAGATCTTAAAGCAAAAGGTCTGATTTCAAAAGAAGGTGGATTTCTTGGTATTGGGAGAAAAGAATCCTTGCATCAGGATTTTGTCAATAGTGCATTTACTCAGGTAGATATTACTCAGTTAAAGAGTATCCCGGTAAATTCAAAATTTGTAAAGCTTATCACCGATCACCCAACCAGTTCTTATGAATTGATCCGTGACAAAGACAACAAAGTAACCAGCATTGATATTAAAAATCCGGAAGAATTCTGGAAAATATCAAAGTATGCTGTTGTGGAAGTAAAATAATAGAAAATAAAGTAATAGAAAAGGATTATGCTCTGATCTACAGGCATATGTTGTGAAAGACAAAGTATGAGGCCTCACAGGATTGAAAACCTGTGAGGTCTTTTTTTTATTCTTGAAATCGCAGTTTCTAAAATTAAAGCTCATATTTTACTTTAAGTAAGAATTATTTATAATTTCGTTGAAACAACTTCATACTGCATTAAAGACGTACATCAGTTTAAACTTCTTCGTTAATATATTAATCAACAAGAAAATGAAAAAACTTTTAATTCTGTTTTCAGCATTGTTAATCACAATGACCTTAAGTTCACAGGGAAATAAAAATCTTGCCGAAATGCTTGGATATCCCGGAGATTCCAAGTTGCTTATTATTCATGCTGATGATATGGGACTGGCACATTCCGTAAATATGGCATGTATAAATGCTTTTGAGAATAAATATATTACTTCAGGAAGCATTATGGTACCATGTCCATGGGCTAACGAAATAGCGGCCTATGTAAAAGATCATCCGGGGATGGACGTTGGTATTCACCTGACGATGACATCGGAATGGGACCTGTATAAATGGGGAGGCATAAGTCCCTCCGATCAGATTCAAAGTCTGCTCGATAAAAACAATTATTTTTATCCGACTGTAGAAGAACTTGGGAAGGTTGCAAAGGGAGCTGAAGCTGAAAAGGAACTTAAAGCCCAGATTGACAGAGCGATTGCTTCAGGTGTTCAACCTACCCATCTTGATACTCACATGGGCAGTGTTCTTGCCAATCCTGAACTCGTAAAAATTTATCTGAACCTTTCAGAAGAATATCACCTGCCCATACTGTTCCCGCGTGCCTACCTGAGCTGGTTCCAACCTGATATGGCTAAATCGATGGAATCAAAAATTTTTCTGCTTGATAATCTATTCATGCTTGAACCTAAAATGATCACTGGTAAATGGATTGATGCTTATAAAAAAGGAATTGAAACAATGAAACCGGGCCTTAACGAGATGATAGTACACATTGCATACGATAATGAAGAGATGAAAGCTATCACAAAAGGACACGATGACTACGGTTCAGCATGGCGTCAACATGATCTTGATCTGGTTTCGAGTCAGGAATTTAAAGAGCTTCTAAAGACAAATCATATTATTCTGGTTAGCTGGAGACAAATAAGAGATCTTATGAATGCACAAGCCTCAAAATAGAAACCTGTGCTTTCCAATTCCTCAGGAAGTAACTATTGAACCAAATTGCAGCTTATTTTGTTATAAATTTCGTAAGATGAACAGTATTTTATAAACAACAAAATAACGATCAAAATGGACGATACTGAAAAACTAACTGGAGAAAACCCAAGAAAAAATTTTGGAATAACTCTTATTGAATGGATAAGAATTGTGAATAACAAAAAATTTAACGGGGATAAACAACCTGAAAAATCTTCTAAAAACGGTCAGTCCGAAAATCGCGGACACACTGATCTCTTTTCTGTTAATATTAAGAGCAACAATATAAAGGAGAATTTGGAATGCCGTGCATACTGGTGAATATTGATTCTCTTAAAATTAATAAGAATAGATCTTAACTGCATTAAATAGAAATCTTACCTGCAATCAGAATACTATTTCCCACTTTCCGGAAAAGGAGCAGTAATTTCTTTGTGTGATTCAATATACTTCTTCTGTTCTTCAGTAAGAATACTGAGGATGTCTTTCCTGTGCATGTCAGCCATGTTCCGCATTTTATCAGACTGTTGAGGTGACTGATCTATTCTCAGGTTAAAAAAAAAGCTCCGAAAGGAGCCTTTTCATTTTAAATTCCGCTGTATAGATTATTTCTTATCATATACCATATTGTTTTTTACCTCACCATTCATACCTTGCCTTGTAGTTGTAACTGAAAGAGTTTTTGCATCCGTTAACATCCATACTTCTGTTGATTTCATTGTCCTTGTGTCTCCATTCATATCCATGGTACGTGATGTTTCAATAGTCAGGGACTTTCCATCAGAGGACCATTTTGCTATTGATTTGCTCTCGCCTCTGGGTGTGGTATTTATACTTTCTTTCCCATCAAGAGTATATTTCAAAGTAGTAGTAACTGGTTGTCCTGACTGATCTGTTCTTGATCTGACAACAGTCAATTCATTTCCTTCCTGTGTGGCAACAAAATTTCCTCCCATTCTCATGCCTCTGCCACCGCCTGGTCCGCCTTGTGGCTGAGTACTCTTTTCTGTATTTAACGTCCATGTGCCTGAAAAATTTACTTTCCCAGTCTGTGCGCTTGTTATAACCGGTGTAACAAGTACCATAACTAATATGATAGATACTAACCGAATGAAAACAGAAAAATTAACCTGAAGTTTTTCAATCTTTTTTTTCATATTCTCTAATTATTTAAATGAGTTGATGTTATTAGACAACAATTCAGGGTAAAATATTCCTAATGATTTTAAAAAATAGTTAACGATGCTTAATTAGTTAATGCTTTGTAACATTTATTAACACTTTTGGTTTCAAAAAATATTTTATGTGTTATTTAAAAAGCGTAAATTTGATATGATCATTCCCAACGATTAAAAATACACTCCGATGAAAAAACTACTTTTCTTTCTGGTCTTCCAGACAGTTTTGCTTCTCTCCCTACACTCTCAACCGGTTTCGGACTATACCTATAAACTTGACAATGGCATAACTGTTAAAACTGAACATTGCTGGAGTAATGTCTGGGTTCAGCAGAGTTATGCTCCACTGACAGTTAATGATAAAACACCATTGGTTGTAAATATCAGAACACTGGGTGATCTGATTTCCAGTTCAACATTTAAGCTTCTTAACGCTGGCAAAGAGGTCAAGTTGCAGGGAGCGGCCCCTGGTACTTATGAACTGAAACTTACTTTTAAACTTTCAGGTAAGGCTGGTACATTGAGCTTTGTCGCTGGTAACATACTCATAAAACCTAAAACTAAGACAGCCGTTTCAATAACCCTTTATGACTACCAGATCATGATTGCAGAATCACCTGAACAGTCAAAAGGATTGACTTCATATGAGACACTGGTAGACAGGTGCAAATCCAACACAATACAGGATCTTTATTTTGGAATCCCCACCGTTTTTGAAAAAGGTAAACACGACAAACCCATACCTCCCGCACAGATAATAAGCAAAACCAGTGGTAAAATCAAACCTGGAACATATGATTTCCTGATATCAATTGTTATATCAGGACAAACACAATACGTATGGCTCGAAAACTTCACAATGAAGCCTGATATCAAATATAAGATCTCTACAAATCTTAATGCCGGAGGAATCAGTTATGCAGGGACCAACAGGGATGTAAATAAAATGGAACTCTATCCTGCCGGAACTGCAGCCAGACAAACCGGTAATCCTGAACCAAATAAGAGTATAGAAATAATAAGCTATGATAATCTAAAAGTGGTAAATTGTTGCGCTCCTGGGACATATGATGTGCTTCTGGCAATTAAAAATGGCTCAAAGTATGAATGGCGTAAGAATATAATCGTGCAGACAGGCTTAAAAGCTGAAGTTAAATAAAACAGATATTAGCTCTATGCAGATATTACAAGACAACAAATAACAGCCTGCCTGAAGTATTATAAGCATCAGATCAAAAGAGTGAAGCCAACAGGTGGGTATCAGAGCTATTTATTCAACATATAGAATTCGTACCTGTAAGACCATGTAATTTCTTTTCCGGGTTCAACCTTGATTTTAATATAAGGCTCAGGACAAAGTGTAGTGGAACATGACCAGAATGCAAGTTTTAGAAGTGGCTGATCGCAGGTGATTCTTACTCCTGCCCCTGTTATCTTGTTTTCTATCCGTATCTCATAGTCATTTATGCTCTTACCAAACCCCTCCAATACAGGGCATTCAACTTCTTCCCCACTTCCAATAGTCCTGATGAATGAAATCTGGTTACCCTCTATCTCCCCGATTGTTCCCATACCGAGCACACCTTCTCCGGATAAATCTACTTTCAGATCAAATGGAAATTTCACCACAAGTCCGGGACCAATTGGATGTTTATCAATCATAAAAAAGTTATGGTCATATACAGATGTTTCTATAGTTTGGGAACCCTTATTTTTCAACTTATGTTCAATCACCAGTTCAGGTTTATCTTTAATCAGCCGAACATTTTTTTCATAATGGTATGAATAAATCTTATCTTCCAGATCATGAATAAACAACACCTTATCCCGACTTTTTTTCACTGACCATTTACCCGGATTAAGCAGCTCATAGTACCTGTTGAACAAATAGGGCTTATCATCTGGTTTATAAAGCACTCCAACTCCAATTTTGACAAAGTTTCCCCCCTTGGTGGTCTCAGAAAAGTCGAGTGGAGTAAAATCTTCAACCGGGCCCATAATTACATCATGTATTTCAGGACTATATTTACTGAACCATTGACCGAAATAATTATGACCCTTATACTCAAGACTGCTCATATTTCCAGACCAGTCAAACCTGACTCCCTGGTAGTAACTGTTTTTTTCATCGGGAAGATAGATCGAAGCATGTATCAACCCATTGGTGATCTCGGCATGTGGAAATTTTGTTACAGGCATTGCAATAAGTGTTAGTCCATACAATATATAATTTATCTTTTTCATAACCTAAAATCAGTTCTTCAATAACGATAAACAGCTTAAAAAAATTTTACCCCTGCGAACCGGTATCAAAATTATAAATATCTTACACGGAATTGTCTGAAATAATACAGAAACAAAGGTTAAAAAACATTAATGATTCAGGAGGATATCCTGGCAATTTAATAAATTTGTGTAGATACAGGTTCGGGAATACGGGATGCATTAAATTTCTTATAAATATAAACACTATCATTATGAACAAATTATCTAGAAGACAATTCCTGGAGAAAACGGCTCTGGGACTAGGGTCATTGGTCGTAGCTTCACAAATTCCTATGACTCTCAAAGCGAGTGCTCCGGTAAAAGCTGCTAAAATGGCTGTCGGATTCCAGTCGTGGATTGTGAGGGACAAGATTGGCATTGATTTTCCCGGTACTTTGAAAATGGTAGCGGATATGGGCTATCAGAGTGTTGAAATGTGTTCACCTCCGGGGTATGAGGATTCAGGTTTCGGACCATTGATGAAATTCAAAGCCAAAGAGATGAAAAAGATCATTACTGATGCAGGTCTTTTGTGGCCAAGCTCGCACTATGGAATGGATGAATTAAGACAACATATTGATGATCGTATAGAATTTGCAAAAGAATCGGATCAGACTCAAATGATCTTGTCGAGTTTTGGACTACCAAAAGAGGCAACACTCAGTGATTGGCATAAGGCAGCCGACGAATTAAATATGATGGGGGTAAAAGCCCATAAAGCAGGCATCCAGATGGGGTACCATAATCACAATATGGAATTTGAAACAATAGATGGTACTCTGGTATACGATGCTCTGATGAGCTGGCTTGACCCTTCTTATATAAAAATGCAATTCCAGGTTGCAGTCATAAGTTTAGGTTATAAAGCATCAACCTATTTTAAAAAATATCCCGGCAGATTTATTTCGGCTCATCTGGCTGATTGGTCACCTGCAGATAAAAAAGAGGTGCCAATAGGTAAGGGTATAGTGGACTGGAAGGAATTTTTTGCAACACTAAAAACGGGAGGTGTAAAAAACTTCTTTGTTGAAATGGGTATCGATACCTTTAAAGATAGTGCGGATTATCTCCATAGTCTTTGATGCGGAGGTGGTCAGAGCCAGGTTCTTCAGATCTTTTTATGTAATATATTTTCAGAAATTTTAAATTTATATACAAAAAATGGCTATTTCAAGAAAAATTAACCGTCGTGATTTCCTGGGATCAGCTGCGACTGCTTCCATGGCAATTACTATTGTACCCAGAACAGTACTAGGTGGACCAGGCTACATACCACCAAGTGATAAGATTACACTTGGATATATCGGATGCGGAACCCAGGGATTAAGGGAGATGACAACATTAATTTCGAATCCTGCATTGCAGATTGTAGCTGTCTGCGATCCTAATAAGTTTGGAACAAATTATATTGACTGGTCATTGAATGACGTTAGGAACAGTATACGCCGGGCCTTAGGAGATAATTCCTGGGGAGAAAACATAAAGGGTATACCCGGTGGAAGGGATATTGGGCAGGAATTTGTTCAGAAATTCTATGGAAAATCAAAAGATTCAGGCACTTATAAGGGATGTGAATCATATGAGGACTTCAGGGAATTACTTGAAAATGAGAAAGATCTTGACGCAATAAAGATTATGACACCCGATCATCTTCATGGTACTGTAGCAATAGCATCAATGAAGAAAGGCAAACATGTAGTAACTCATAAACCAATTGCCAACCGGATGTATGAAGCAAGACTTACTATTGATACTGCAAAAAAAACAGGTCTCAGTACACATCTGCTTGCATGGAGCCAAAGACCCGATTACGATACAATTAAGAAATGGATCGACGATGGGACAATAGGTAAACTACTGGAGATCCATAACTGGTCGAACCGGCCCATGTGGCCTCAATGGCAGGCTAATCCAACAGATACTCCTCCTATTCCCAAGGATTTTAACTGGGATTTATGGCTGGGTCCTGTTCCGGATAGACCATACCATCCGAATTATACTAATGCAGTTTTCAGAGGCTGGTATGACTTTGGAGCCGGCAGCATCGCAGATATGGGGCATTATAGCCTGTTCCCTCTTTTCCTGACCCTGGGGATAACTTCTCCTGCAGTAAGTGCAGAAGCTCATGGAACAACAACTTGTGCTTTTCAGGGCAATGTTGCGGTAGGGGTTAAGAATGATGTTGCTTTTCCACTTTCATGTGTAATCAGGTTTAAGTTCGATGCGCAGGCGGACCTTCCTCCATTTGATCTTTTCTGGTACGACGGAGGTATGAAACCATCAACACCCAATGAATATATTTCTTCAGGGAAATCGCTTGACAGGGAAGGTATGATGTTCATAGGCGAAAAAGGGAAGATAATTGCCGGATTCAGAGGAGAAAATCCCGAATTGTATATTGAAAATAAGAACAGCACTCCTCAAAAACCCGAACAGGAGAAATCGGGTGAGGATGCAAACAATGTATGGATTAACTCGTTCAAAAACAAAACCCAGTCACCTGGCAGCTTTATTTATACCGGGCCGGTAACAGAAACTATCCTGCTTGGAGGAGTCGCACTTCGTGCAGGGAAGAGGGTGGAATATGATACAGATAATATGAAGGTTACCAATATTCCTGAAGCCAACAAGTTTTTGATCAGGGAGTATCGGAAAGGATGGGAACTGTAATAAAAATAAAAAGGCTTTCCCACAATTGAGAAAGCCTTTTTAAATTATTAAAATCTCTGTTTATGATTTATGTTTCATAGCTGTCTTGGTGCCCTTCTTTGGCCCTGCTTTCGACATACCTCCCATTGCTTCCATTTTTTTCAGGAATTTACCGTTACTATCATAACAAAGAGTCTCCTGCATAGTCCCTTTGGTCACAACAACATCATAAGTTACAACATTTTTCTCAACAACTTTTGTTGCATCCTTTATTGTAAATCCTGCATAATCCTTAGTAATATTGTCAGTAATAGATTTCTGAAGGTCAGCAACTTTTACAGGAGTACGCTGGGCATTTACAACAAGTGCACCCATCAGTAATACCATAATGAATAATAACTTTTTCATATCTAATAATTTAATTGGTTTGATCTGCCAAAAATATTATGAGATTCTGAAGATAGACTGAAGTTGAAAATATTTAACAAAAATTTAAGAAACCCGCATGTAATGTCCTTTAAATGTTACTAATGCCGCGGTACCTCAGTTTGATTTCGTGAGTGGCATCTATACAGGTATAACTAACTTGCATTCCATAAGTATCGGCAATCATTTTAACGATCGACAAACCCAGTCCAACCGATTGAGGGTTATCACTGGCTTTGTGAAATCTTCTGAAGAGGTTTTCAGGATTGGTTGTCAATGGTATTCCGGAATTTGATATGATAAAAAACATATTATCAATATGACATTTTATGAAACCTCTGTCGATATTAAATCTTACGGCATTGCTAAGCAGGTTTGATATCAGAACTTCAGCAAGGACTTCATTCATCTCAACCATTGCATCATCCGTTGCTTCCATTTCAACAGTTATTTTCTTCAGTAACATTATTTCCTTATAATTATCGAGTCCGTCTTCCGCAATTTTCTTCAGAGATATCGGTCTCTTCTCATGAAAAATCTGATTTTCGATTTTTGAAATAAGCAATAATCCCTGATTTAGTTTAAATAATCTGGTGGTTGCTTCATTGATAGATTTTATAAGACTCAGGCTTTCCTTGTTTAGGTGTTTTTGTTGTATCAGCAAATCAGCTTTTGACCGTATTATTGCAAGCGGAGTCTGAATCTCATGAGCTGCATTTTCGCTGAATTCTTTCAGATTAAGATAATCGTTCCTCATTTTGCTGGTCATACTGTCGAATACACTATTAAGCTGGTTGAACTCTTTAATGTCAGTCTGTGGTAAATCCAATGGCTTATCCGATTGAATATCAAATCTTCCGGCAATTTTAACAGACTCATAGAATGGTCTCCACAGATTCCTGGCTATCAGGTAATTACTAAGAATTGAGATAAGCAAAAGGGAGAAAAACAGGAAGGACATATAAAGACTAATATCTCCTAACAATTCATCTTTTTCGCTGATCATCTGATAAATGCTAATAATAAACCCTTTCTTCTCCAGTGAATTTCCAGTGTAAAAAATGTACCTGAAAGGTATAAAGGAGTCAGTTTTCGCATCATAAATGTCTGTATCCTGTATTGTCTGGAAACTGTGTACACGGGAGTTTAACAGCTTAACCTCAATCTGGTGTCCAAATGAAGCTTCAAAATCAGGAATTGTATCAGTCTGTCTGATCTGATCCTCGATTATTGTTTTCTCGGTTATCAGGCTTTCGTCAATTTGTTTATAAATGACTTTTTTAATCGTTAAATACAATAATGCCCCTCCTGTGAACATAGCCACAATTGAAAGAAGCAGAAAATAATAGGTACTTTTAGTGAGTAATTTCAACTATCAATGAATTTATATCCGAAACCATAGATGCACTTGATATAATTCCCGCCTTCGGCTTTTACAATCTTTTTGCGCAGGTTTTTAACGTGTGTATAAACAAAGTCGAAGGAATCTGTAAGTATTACATTGTCACCCCATAAATGTTCAACAATTGATTCCTTCGTAATGATTCTGTTCCTGTTGGCCATAAAAAACAATAACAGGTCATATTCTTTTTTCGTAAGAACTAATAATTTATCGTTAACGTAAACCTGGTTATCGTCGGTATTTATCCTGATCTCGTTGAAGACTATCTCATTCATCCCAAGAAAATTGTTCCTTCTGCAAATTGAATTGATACGGGCGCTAAGCTCGGCAAAATGAAATGGCTTAGTAAGATAATCGTCAGCTCCAATCTTTAATCCTGTAAGTTTGTCATCGAGTGAACTTTTCGCTGAGAGTATTAGAATACCTCCGTTTATTCTATTCGACTTCATTTCCCTGATCAGATCAAGACCATTGCCATCGGGTAAACCAATATCCAGAATGATGCAATCATATTTATTTATACCGGCTTTCTGTAAAGCATCACTGAAAGTCAGTGCAACTTCGCATATATGGCCTTCCATCTTAAGAGAATCGTTAATGGAGCGGCTCAGCGATCTGTCATCCTCAACTATTAGCAGTTTCACATCAATATAATAAAATGCAAAAATACGACAATCTGATAATAAAAATGAATTTGTTTAAAAAACCTTATGCGGCCAAACCATATATCTGTTTATTGTATTTAGTCCTTCTTTCTTCCAACGTCCAAACCGTACATTGCACCATCAAAAGTGATGAACTATTGATATTTGACTTTTTTTCCCCATATTGCAAATAATTCATATTATTAAGTTAAACAGTAATAATTAAACTCTGATCATCATGGTTAAAAGATTCTTTTTGTTCATGCTCATTGTTTCTGTTGTCTCATCATGCAGCAATTCAGGAAAAAAAGTGGTACCTGCTAAGACTGATAAGTCAGAGGCAGCAATGAAAGTTGAATTTTCTGCCCTTGTCTCAAATCCTGAAAGCTATATTGGCAAAAACATAATAGTCGAGGGGAAAGTAATTCATGTCTGTACGGAGACCGGTAAGAAAATGTTTATTGTTGGTAAAGATCCTGACATAAGATTATATGTAGCTGCAGGTGAAAATATATCTAAATTTCCGATGGAACTCCTGGGAAGCGAGATTATTGTCGAGGGCCGTATTATTAAAGCCGGAGGAACAGGCATGGATGAAAATGTAAAGCCTGTGGAAGAATCGGGGAAAGGTTCTCACCAGGGAGTTAAAAGTATGTCGGGTGACAGTTGTGAAACAGAAACAGCCTTAAAAGGACAACCTTCTCTTACCAGTATTATCCTGGAATATAAAAGTCACACTTTAAAAGAATAACTGAAAGAGATACAAATTAAAGTCGGCTAACTACTGACCTTTCTAATATTTTAAGAATGAATCTGTCAAAATTCAATCGGGTTACACATCGTGACCTGGGGTACTTAATAGCAGGATTAACAATTATTTATGCCTTGTCGGGTATTGCATTGAACCACAAAAACAATTGGAACCCAAATTATATTTTTGACACACGTACTTTTAACTCAGATATTAAATTGACCAGGGAGACATTTAATAATGAAATAGCCATGGACATTTTGAGAAGTGTTCATGTTGATGCTGATTTCAAAACATTTTATTTTCCAAAAGGCAATAAAATAACCATTTTTGTTGATGGTGGTACTGTGCAGCTGAATATTGTTACGGGGGAAGGTGTTATAGAAAGAATCAGCAAAAGACCTTTTTTCTATCACATCAATTTCCTTCATTATAACCCCGGGAGATGGTGGAAATATTTCAGCGACATTTTTTGTATCGCTCTTATAACAGTAACTATCACAGGTTTATTTATCATCAAAGGTAAAAACGGCATAACAAAAAGGGGAGCTATCCTAACCATTATCGGAATCGTGCTCCCCCTTATTTTTCTATTAATCTATCTTTAAAGAATATAGTTGTTGGTTACAGGTTACTCTTTGTCCAGTTTCCTCATACCTTTTTCAATGCTTCCAGTACCCTTGCCGGGGTAAAAGGCATCGTGAGCAGTCTTGCCCCAGTTGCATCATAAATTGCATTGGCAATAACAGCTCCAACTGCTATAATAGCTGGTTCTCCTCCACCCTGGGGAGGCTGGTTCATTCTGTTAAGGATAACGGTATCTATCTTTGGAAGCCATGAGAATTTAGGTATCTCATATGTATCAAATCCCCGATCTTTTATATTACCTCCTTCAAAGATTATCTCTTCAGAAAATGTGTATCCAAGGCCCATTGTGAGACAACCTTCCATCTGAATAGTTGCACCTTCAGGGTTGACACATAATCCCATATCCTGGGCACATGCTATTCTGACTACCTGTACTTTCCCTGTATTCTTATCAACTTTAACTTCAGCCATATGGGCTACCCATGCCCCGGCATCAGCGCCGCATGCTATTCCGATACCTCTTCCGCTTGGCAATTTACCCGGAACATATCCGAATTTACCTGCAACTTCTTTCAGACAGTCAATAATATGTACATCTTTCAGGTTTTTCAAGCGGAATTCGAGAGGATCGATACCTGCTGCAGAGGCCATCATGTCGATCTGTACCTCCCTGGCGAATGTATTTGTATTATTATTAGGTGCCCGCCATGCTCCAGTTGCGAAGGGATGAACTGAAGGATCGCTCCTCCCGGTAGTGTGATGAGTTATCCTCGCATTTTCGACATTATAAGTGGTTTCTGATCCTCTTGTTCCTGAAGCATATATGTTATAATCCCAGAATTTTATGAATCCATTCCTATCAATTCCTGTTTTAATTTGAATTACACCGGCCGGATGAAAAGTGTCATAAAAAAACTCCTCATCACGGGTCCATACAACCATAACAGGTTTACCAGTCAGTTTAGCCAGTTTTGCAGCCTCTAATCCCTGCTGGGACGGAGCTTTTCCACCGAATCCACCTCCAACAAATGGTGTTATTACTCTTACCTTGTCAGCGGCAAAACCCAGTTCCCGGATAAGTGAGTCCTTTAGTCCAAACGGCGACTGAGTGGATGCCCACACAGTCATTTTATCACCTTCGAGCTGTGCCAGAGCAGTATGTGTTTCAATAGGAGAATGAGCAAGGTAAGGATCATGAAATTCTGATTCAAATGTCTTATCTGAAAGCTGCCTTCCTTTTTCCAGATCCCCGTCCGACCTTATTACTTCAGATCTGGGATTGGCTTTAAGATACCAGTCGAACATTGTTTTGTTATTTACCGGCATCTCATTAAATGAATACTCCGCTTTAATCTTTGAAATTGCAATATCAGCCTTATCGTGGTTTTCACTTAATACGGCTATCATATTACCATCACGGATCACTTTTACTCCTGCAATTTTTTCAGCTTCGGAATAATCAACAGAGGTCATTTTAGCCCCATGAGAAGGCGGACGCAATATTCTTGCAAACAACATTCCCGGCAGTTTAAGATCACCCGTATACTTTGCCTGTCCTGTTACTTTCGCCACAGCGTCGGAGTGGTTAAAAGACTTTCCGATATAGGTGAATTTGGTATAATCTTCCGGTAATGGTTTAACATCGAGAAATTTTTCAATTCTTTTCCCTTTTGTAAGCTGTGCATAAGACACAGAGTTTTTAACATTCTTTGTATCCGTTATCACTCCATCTTTTGCTTCAAGCTGAGAAACCGGAATTCCCAGATGTGCAGATGCCAGATCCATAAGCACTCCTCTGGCTTCAGCAGCTGCTGCCAACATATGAGGTCCAAATGCCCTGGTCGTCAATGAGCCCCAGGTACCAGCGTCCCATGGGCAGAGATCAGTATCGCCCATAACCATCCTGACATTTTCAAGAGGTGCATTCAGAGCATCTGCCATCTCCTGCGCAAGTGAAGTTATTACACCCTGACCCATTTCAATCTTACCTGTAAAACAGCGTACTGTTCCATCTTCATCTATCTTCAGGAAAGCATTATAGTCTGTAGGGAGAGATCTTTCCTGTTCAGCAGGCATCCCAAATGCATCAAGAACTCCCCACGGATGGAAAAAGATTATTATTCCACTACCGAGTATTTTGAAAAAATCTCTTCTTGGTATTCCATGCCGTTCGGTATTATCAGAAGAACCATCAGTTTTTATTATATCCTTTTTCATAATTACTTCCCTCCTTTCATATCTTTTGAAGCTGTCTGAACTGCCTCAATTATTCTTTTATGTGCTCCACAACGGCAATAATTGTCTTCCATGCCTTTCTTTATCTCCTCTACTGTTGGAGAAGGGTTCTTTAAAAGCAGTCCTGTGGCATTCATTATCATACCTGGAGTACAGTATCCACATTGCAATGAATCATGTTCCACGAAAGCTTTCTGAACAGGGTGTAGTTTCCCATCTGATGAAAGACCTTCTATGGTTACAATATTTTTACCAGCAGCCTCACCTACCGATAACTGGCAGGATCTTACAGGTTCATTATCAATAAGAACGGTACAGGATCCACAGAATCCCATCCCGCAACCAAATTTTGTTCCGGTCAGTCCGAAATGATTCCTTAAAACCCATAGAAGTGTCTGGCCAGGATCAATGAGAGCTTCGGTTTTCTTTCCGTTTAACTGAAATTTAATTGTCTCTTCCATAACTATTTAATTTGATTTATTTCATTTTCATATTCCTCATAAGTATCAATATCCCTGAGGATACCTGGCTCGTCTACCTCAACTTCCAGAACATCCCCGTAAAACTTAGCTGCCAGGGCATGTAAACCCTCTTCAGCTGTAAGCTTTTCTATTTCGGCACCGTATCTTTTTTCTATAAGAAGTGGATGTCCCCGTCTCTTGTTATAAACAGGGATAACTAAACCTTTTCCCGATGACAAATATGCCTCAATTACTGAATTAATTACTTTTGGAGTTATTAACGGCTGATCACCCTGAAATACAAGAACTGCTTTATATTCAGCAGGCAGGTTTCTGAATCCGCATTTTACCGACGATAGCATTCCTTCTTTAAAATTTTCATTAAAGCAGTGTTTTACATTCAGGTGCTCTGTCTTCTCTATTATTTTCTCACTTGAAGCACCTAATACTACTACTATCTCATCGACTCTGGAATCAGCCACATTTCCAATTACGTTTTCCACCATCGTCTTCCCCCTGAATGCTAAAAGCATTTTTGGAAATCCCATCCTTTTGGATTCACCGCCTGCAAGAATGATAGCTAAAAAATCAGTCATAATTATTAAATATGAATTACAACTTCACAGCATGAATTTTATAAATCCAGGGAATCGAGCCTGCCTTCTTATTTTGTGCTATTACGAACTAAGACAAGTTGTGCAGCAATACTTAAGGCAATTTCTGCAACCGTTCTGGATTTAATTTCGAGTCCGATTGGAGTATGAACAGCTTCCCATTGTCCGATAGTCGCCCATCCATTCCGGATAAAATTTTCCCGGATAGCCGCAATTTTGACTTTACTCCCTATCATTCCTATATAAGCCACCTCAGATCTTATGCACGATTTAAGTGCAGCAGCATCATCCTTATGGCCATGCGTAACAATCACTATATAAGTGTCTTTTGTCTTCTTTAAATCTTCTATTGCCTGCCCGATATCGCTTACAATAAGATTGCTTGCTTCAGGAATATTTTCAATACAGGCAAACTCAGGACGATCGTCAATAACAGTAACCACAAAATCGAGCATATCGGCAAGATGTGCAAGCGCTCTGCCTACATGTCCCGCTCCGGCTATCACAAGTTTGGATGGAGGGAAAACCGCTTCAAGAAAAAACAACGACGATGGTTCCTCATCGGGTATTTTAAGTTCCAATTCCCTGTAGTCTGATTGATTGCCTCCCTCAAGCATAGTAATAACTACCGGTTCTATTTTCTCAAGAAAGGTATCAGGTATAGGTGGTATTACAGTGCCTGTCATCCAATAACGGTTGATAAGTACATTGTCTTCTGTGAATGCAGTGACCATTGTTATCAGTACTCCCGGAATCCTGTCTTCCATTGATTTCTTAAGCTGCTCGAAGACATATTTATGATTCATTATATTGCCATCAATGAGGACACTTATCTGTCCTCCACAAATAGCCTCGTCTGATTTTGAGATATCATTCCCAAGGTTAAAATGGCAGTGCGATGATTTTTTTGATAGTATAGCCTCGCCGGCCAATTTCACTACTTTTCTTTCCACCACTCCTCCTCCCACAGTACCGGCAATAAGTCCACTGTCATCAAATATAGCTGAACTCCCGGGTTTCTGAGGTGTAGAACCGAAAGTGCTGGTAACCGTAGCAAGAACCAAATTGGATTTATCGGACAGAAGATCAAGAAATTGCAGATAAATATTTTTCATATTCCTGATGTACCACAAACATTGATATTGTATTGTAGAGCCACCCAACCTGAGCGTCTCGAATAACTGGTGTCAATTCTTTCACAACAAATTTATTCAAATTGATTTAATATTCATAATTTTAGAGGATATAGAACATGATATACATTAGGCCTGTTGAAAAAGATGAAATCCGTTAACCACAAAGAACATAAAGAATTCAAAGAACATCTGGAATACAATGAATCCAAAGAACTGAAATATAGGGTTTTAACTTTGTGCACTTTGTGCATCCTTAGTGTTCTTTGTGGTAAAAAAGAACTTTTTCGACACACCCATAATTAAAAAATAATTCCACAAGATTATGAAAGCAAAATTCACCGGATTATCGTTTTTGTTCATCACTGCAGTACTGTGCTTTTCTGCCTGCAAATCAACCGTCAATACAAATGCGGTAAAAAGAACTGATAATAGCTGGATAGAAGAGTTAACGATTTCACAGCTTCAAAGGGGATACAGAGAAGGTAAATATACTGTGAGAGATGTCGTTAAGGTCTATCTTGACCGCATCAACGAAATCGATAAAGATGGCCCGATGCTTAATTCTGTTATTGCAATAAACCCCGATGCTCTTGAAATAGCTGAAAAGCTTGACAAAGAGGCGGCATCCGGCAAAACCCCGGGTCCATTATTCGGAGTGCCTGTAATTCTGAAAGATAATATTGACACTCACGACAGGATGCCAACAACAGCAGGGGCAACAGTTCTAAGAAGTTCTTTTCCATCTGCTGATAGTTATGTAGCCGGTAAATTACGGGAAGCCGGAGCAGTAATAATTGCAAAATCAAATCTCAGTGAGTGGGCAAATTTCAGGGCCAGAATGTCATCAAGCGGATGGAGTGGCGTTGGGGGGCAAACTAAGAATCCTTATGTACTCGACCGCAATCCGTGTGGATCAAGTTCAGGATCAGGGGTAGCTGTTTCTGCAAATCTTTGTATGGTTGCTATTGGTACCGAAACCAACGGATCAATAGTTTGTCCCTCAAATAATAATGGAATTGTTGGGATTAAGCCAACAGTCGGCCTTATAAGCCGCTCAGGAATTATTCCCATTTCGTTCACACAGGATACACCGGGACCGATGGGCCGTACGGTAGAAGATGTTGCTTTAACATTAGGCGCTCTGACGGGTATTGATTCGTCAGACTCTAAAACATTTGCTTCGCAGGGTAAATCATGTACCGATTATACAAGATTTCTGAAAAAAGATGGATTGAAAGGCAAAAGGATTGGTTTGTTACGAAAGGCAATGGGCTTTTCTGATAAAGTTGATACACTGATGAATAAAGCCGTTGTGGACCTTAAAAAAAATGGCGCAGAAGTATTTGAGATAGAATTTCCAAAAGGTCAGAATTATGAAGATGCCTCATTCCAGGTATTACTTTACGAGTTTAAAGATGGTCTTAATAAATACTTCGCCGGGCCAGGCAGTGGGTGCCCTGTTAAAAACATTAAAGAACTGATTGCGTTTAATAAATCAGACACTATTGAACTAAGATATTTCGATCAGAATATTCTTGAACAGGCAGAACAAAAAGGCGATCTTAATTCGGTAGAATATAAAAAAGCTCTGGCTGTAATGACCAAAGCCACAAGAGAAAATGGTATAGATAAAGTAATGAATGGCAACAGGTTGGATGCAATTATTGCGCCGACAGGTTCTCCTGCCTGGAAAACTGATCTTATTCTGGGAGATCATTTTATCGGAGGAAGTTCTTCCCTGGCAGCTATATCGGGATATCCTGCTATTACCGTTCCGATGGGATTTATTGATGAATTGCCTGTCGGGATAACATTCTTTGGAAAAGCATGGGATGAACCTCTCCTGCTCGAAATAGCTTACAGCTATGAACAGGGAACAAAACATAGAAAAATACCAAAATATAGTATTTCAGACTGATTTACAATACATTACAAAACAACAACTGTTTTCCAATGCATGAAAGAGTCAATCATTATTTTTTTTCTTCTTCTTTGTGTTCAGAGCTTGGTTTGTCACTCTCATCATCCAAACGGGAAGCTTTTTTGAATTCTTTCATACCCTGCCCTATACCCTTCATTAGTTCAGGAATCTTCCTGCCGCCAAAAAGAAGTACTACAACAACCAGAATCAGTAAAATCTCAGTAGCTCCTAAATTTCCCATTTTTTTAATTATTAAAGTTAGGGCCAAAGATATTAATAGAATTAATTAATACCAAAGGAAAATAATATACAATAGTTAAATATTATTAAGTGATAGTGAGTGGTTCATGTTTAAAAAATTCCTGTACCGATTTCATGCCTGAAAGACCAATTGACCTTTCAGATATGTCCTGCTAATTTGTAGTTGATTACCAGTTCTTTCAAACATAATAATATCTGCTCTTTTACCAGGAGCCAGTTTCCCCCTTTTGTTCAGATCATATACCCTGGCAACATTCCATGAAGCCATTTTTACAGCATTTGCAAGTGAACAGCCTGTAAAATTCATTATATTTTCAACTCCTCTCTTTAAAGAAAAAGAGGCTCCTGCCATACAATTCAGTTCCGGATTTAAGAGCCTCCCATCTTCAGTAAGGATAACTTCATTTTCAAAAAGACAATACTTCCCGGGAGCCATACCCGCCAAATAAACAACATCTGATGTAAGTATAATATTATCAGGACCTTTAACTTTATAAAAAACTCTTATCTCCTCGGGCAACAGATGATGACCATCAGCAATAATAGTGGGTATTAATCGTTCATTGTCAAGCTGAGGCCAGATTGGATTATTATGACGATGTATGAAATTTGCACAACCATTCCCGAGATGCGTTGATAACCTTGCTCCATTATCAACAGCCCGGGTGATCTGATCAGCTGTCGCATTTGTATGTCCAAGAGCTACCACAATTCCATCTTTAACACAATACTTTAAGAATTCCATAGCACCTGAAATTTCCGGTGCAAGGGTGATCTGTACTATTTTTCCGCCTGCAGCCTCCTGATATCTTAAGAATTCGTCACGGGATGGCTTACGTATATGTGATACAGGATGACAACCTCTGAAACCTTCCTCCGGTGAAATATATGGACCTTCCAGATGAAATCCGGGAATTGATAAGCGCAATAAATCATTAGTCCTTATGTTTTTTTCAAGAATTGACAGGTTTTTTACAAGGCTCTCATCACTACTGGTAATAAGTGTAGGCAGAAAAGTCGTTACACCTTCCCGCCAGAGGGCTTCAGCAGCTTGAACTAAACCATTAACTGACAGATTATTGGCTGAGAAATCAACACCTGCGAAACCATTTACCTGATTATCTATGAATCCGGGTGCAATAAATAAGTTTGTATTATTAACGTGAGAACCCGTTTGATCATTTATACTTTCAATGGTACCGTCAGCGATTTCAATGCTGACCGGTTTCCCTGTTTCATAATGAATTCCTTCAAGTCTAAACTTCATTTTTTAAAGGTATTATTTCAGATGCCGAATCGTTGTCAAGATATAGATGAAAGTCATTGTGCTGTTTAAGTAATGTTGCAGGAACTATATTGGTAAGTTTATTAATAAGTGTATTACGTACACTTATGGCCTTAACTTTATGTGGCACACACGAAATTATTGTTTTGCATTGCATAATCTGCCATGGAGTCATTGAGACTGCTTTTACCGGTACATCGTTCAATGATTTAAACCATCCTTCATCTACCTGTTGCAACCTGCATTGATAATCCAAATCTACAATAATATATGCCTCGCGTGTATCAAAATCAGCCGGAGGATCATTAAAGGCAATATGTCCGTTAACGCCAATGCCTATCAGTCCGATATCGACCGGTTTCTTTCTTATCTCGAAAGTCAGTGTTCGTATTATCTGATCTAAATCACCCTCAACATCAACACTGTGAAATTTTTTTAAACTCACATGATTGACAAAACGGTCATAAAGATATCTTCTGAAACTAGCCTCATGTGTCACCGGAAGTCCTATATATTCATCGAGATGAAAAACTTCTACATTTTCCCAGTCAATATTTTCATTCAGAAGGGCTTTTAAGGTTTCAAATTGGGAATTACCGGTAGAAACAACAAGCCTCGCTTCGCCACTTTTCTCTATTGCTTCCCTGAGCTTTGCTGCAGCAAACCTGGCAGCTTTGAAACCAAGCTCTGTCGCATCGGAACTTATATCTATAATCATATCTGAAAAAATTCTAAAATCATTATCAATAAAATTAGAATATTTAAATGATCTGATAAACAGGAAATACATTTTATTACACTTAATGAACCCACGGGATAATACATTAGTGTTCACGGCAGGATAGTATTAAACACAATTATACAATCAGGATGCATTGTTCCTGATATAATCGTTATTTAACATTTTTTATGATATTCAGGCTAATACCGGCTTATCCTGATAATGAGAGTATATAAACTTTTTTTATCTTGTGGCAAATTTTAAACTCTTCAATGATCAAACCCGCACTTTTATTCAGCACTGCAATTCTCCTTGTATTTAATACAGTACTTTTTGGGCAGTCAAAAGGAATCAACCGTGAGAAATACAGGATAAATACAAAAGAAACAGATAATATAATTACAATTGATGGAATTCTTGATGAACCAGCCTGGCTCACAGCAGATAAGGCAACTAACTTCCAGAGAGTACTGCCTACTGATACAGGTTATGCAGCTGCACAGACTGAGGTAAAGGTGATCTACAGTGCGACTACACTATACGTGGGTATAGTTTGCTATGATTCAACCCCCGGTAAACGTCCCGTTGAATCGTTACGACGCGACTTCAATTTTTTAAAGAACGATAATTTTGTTGTTTTCCTCGACACTTATAATGATCAGACCAATGGTTTTGCTTTCGGAGTTTCTGCTGCAGGAGCACAATGGGACGGTGTTCAGGCAAACGGAGGGACAGTAAATCTTGACTGGGACATTAAATGGAGATCTGCAGTAAAGAATTATAAAGATCGTTGGGTAGCGGAATTTGCTATTCCGTTCAGAAGTATACGTTACAACGGAGGTACAAAAGAATGGGGAATTAATTTCAGCAGGCTTGATCTCAAAACAAATGAAAAATCGAGTTGGGCTCCTATGCCACGTCAGTTTGCTACTGCCACACTTGCTTTCACCGGCACACTCGTATGGGATAAGCCGCTTCCGCCCTCTGGCCTTAGATTTTCGTTAATACCCTATGTATCAGCTAAAGCCACTCAGAACAAAGAGGCTGGAGAAGGAATTAAACCTAAAGCAAATGCCGGAATTGATGCCAAAATTATTTTGTCAACATCAATGAACCTCGATCTGACAGTAAATCCAGATTATTCTCAGGTTGAAGTTGACAGGCAGGTTACTAATACTGATCGTTTTGAATTATTTTTTCCGGAAAAAAGACAGTTTTACCTTGAAAACAGTGACCTGTTTGCACAACTGGGCAATGATAATCTCAGACCATTCTTCTCACGGCGTATAGGTCTTGAGAGTTCGGTTCAGGCGGGGGCAAGATTGAGTGGTAAGATCGGAAATAACTGGAGGATCGGACTTATGGATATTCAAACCGGTAAAAATGATACAGTAGAAGCTGAAAATTTTACTGTAGCAACCATACAGCGAAAGGTTTTCAGTCACTCTAATATTACCGCATTTTTTATTAACAAGCAGTTGATTAATCCGGTTACGGATGTATTATCTTCCTCATATAAATTCAATCGGGTTGCCGGTCTTGAATATAATCTTGCAAGTGCTGATAACCATTGGGCGGGAAAAGCATTTTACCATCAGTCGTTTTACCCCGGGGCTTCCCATGATGCTGCAGCTGTATCCGCAAATCTTGCATATAACACACAGTATCTGACAGCAACTTTGAATCTATCGTGGGTAGGAGCTGACTATCTGGCAGAAGTAGGTTATATCAGAAGAAAAGGGTACTATGAGATTAACCCTGTTTTCCAATACAAGTTTTTCCCGGCCTCCAGCAAAATTGCCGACCACGGACCAGCTTATAAGATGGATATGTATTTCGATCCTTCCCTGAAACTCACCGACAGGGTAGCACAACTTCTCTACCAGGTTGAATGGATGAATAAAAGTACTTTAGTACTCAATGCTACAAATACTTTTATTGAATTACAGTCACCTTTTGATCCTACCAATACTGAAAGCATACCTCTTCCTGAAAATAGCAAATTTAACTGGAATGAAATGGGTATCACTTTTACTTCAGATATACGAAAAACATTTAACTGGCTGGTCAGCAGTACATACGGCGGATTCTATAATGGGACAAAACTGATGCTTGACGGAGAATTGTATTATCGTGTTCAACCTTATGGAAGCCTGGCAATTATTACAACTTATAATAATATCGAAATGCCTTCTCCCTATAAAAGTGCTCAATTTTTACTAATTGGACCCAAGCTTGATATTACGTTTACTGACAAGCTCTTTTTTACAAGCTTTGTTCAGTATAACACCCAGATAGACAATCTTAATCTGAATTTCCGGTTTCAGTGGCGTTTTGCACCAGTATCCGACCTCTTTATTGTATATACAGAAAATTCCTCTCCTACTGATTACAGGATAAAAAACCGTGGACTTGTCCTTAAATTATCATATTGGTTTAATTGATATGGAGTCAGAGAGTTATCACGCTGAGAGTAATTATAAATTCAAATACAAGGTTCTTTTCTTTGCAGGAGGTGAAACACGCGATAACAAATTCAATATTTTCACTGCTTCTTTTATTCGTTTGATGAAAAAGATAATGGAAGACGATTTCGACTTTATCAGGGGAATATATTTCAAATCTGCGATGATGAATGTTATCTGGGCTTTAAACCATGCTCAAAAGCCTGTTGCAGAACCGGAAAAGATAAAAATATACCTGACTGCTTTAGCGCAGATTCTTGAATCGGGACTTTCAAATGAAACTCAACTTGTTATTATATCCTCCAGTTCAGGAAGTGTAGTCGCTGCCCAGACAGCTTGTTACCTGGCCAAAATAAACAGGGATAGAACTTATTTCAGCAGACCGTTTCACCTGGTTCTTGGATCAAGTATGATATCGACTCATTCGGAGCTATATAAACAACTAAAAAGACATCAGTCAGAAGGCAATATCGGAGTAATTCTACAGGATGAGATGAAGGATGAACACGATACAGCTTATGGCGTTGGTGGCAAAACAAAGATGGAAGCTTACAGAAATGCCCTGGGGTTAATGTTTCCTTTTCTGTCAGCCAGGTTTAAGGGTCCCTCGTTTCTGAACACTCATCCACTGAAAGGTCATATCCACCGGAAAAGGTCCCAGACCGTTCAGAAAGCCATTGATTACATAAATATAATCCTTATAAAAAATTCTCTGGCAGGTGAGCACTACAGGGAAATTGCTCAAAAAACCCTGGAAAATAAATCCTCAGAATTGTCGTTATAGCCTTATACTATAAGGTCCATTATGTCATTTAACCGAACAATTTCAGGAATACTTATAATCTGTCTGGCTGCTTCTGCCTGTAAAAAGGAAAATGATATAACCACAACTCAATCAACACAAAGTGTTCCAACCGGGAGTCTTCAGATATTTCCGGCAGATAATCCCTGGAATACAGATATCTCCCGACAAAGCACTGATCCAAACTCTGATAATATTATTGCAGGTATCGGAAATGAGATCAATCTGCATCCCGATTTCGGAACAGAGTGGGAAAATTCACCTATTGGCATTCCTTATAATCTGGTTGGTAAAAATCAGCCGATGAAAACCATTTCTTTTCAATACAAATCCGAGAGCGATCCCGGACCATATCCTATTCCGCCAAATGCCCTTGTTGAAAGTGGCTCCGACAGACATGTTCTGGTCATTGATACAATTAATTTGAAACTCTACGAATTATTCAGTGCTACCCGAAATAATGACAATACATGGAATGCGGGATCCGGCGCTGTTTATGATTTAACATCCAATTTACTACGTCCTGATTACTGGACATCTGCTGATGCGGCCGGGCTGCCTATCTTTCCAGGTCTTGTCAGATACGACGAAGTTGTTGAAAAAGGTTTCATCAATCATGCACTGCGTTTCACGGTACAAAATACCAGGAATGCTTTCATCCACCCTGCAACCCATGCCGCAAGCAGCAGCAGCAATGAAAATTATCCACCAATGGGTATGCGTGTAAGGTTAAAAGCAGGATTTGATATATCTGGGTTTTCGCCACATATTCAGGTTATATTAAAAGCCTTGAAAAAATATGGAATGTTTGTGGCAGACAACGGCTCGAACTGGTATATTTCAGGTGCGCCTGATTCGCGATGGAATGATGATGAACTTGGAGAGTTAAAATCGATTCAGGGAAATAATTTTGAAGTCATAAAAATGGGAACGGTAATACAAATGACCAAATAATCTGACATTTACATCACAACACTCAACTAAATTATTGTTGTCTGCCAGCTCTGCTATCCGCTAGCCCGGATTTGTAATCCGGGCTGATTTGTAATCCGGGCTGTAATATTCCTGTCACTATCCTTTAATTGCTACCTCCTTCAACATTAATCAGAGTCAATTGTTAGTAGAAAGAAATTTTCTGCATATAAACATTCTGAAATTAATTATATATATCCCTTCTAGAGCCAAAGACATTTATGTGTATGATTTTTTTTGTGTTTAATTAAAAATTTTAAGCTATGATATCAATATCAAAATCCAAGCGACTTATATCCGGAAATCTGGTAATGATTGTGGCAATAGTAATACTTGCCTTTTCGTGTTCCAAGTCCAATGACATAACCACAGGTAATAACGGAGTTACCTATTGCGGAACTATTAACTGGAGCAACACTATTGGTCAATCCGGAGTTTTTACCGGTAGCACTATTAATGGAAGTTATGCCCTGACTGATGCCAAATACACTGAAAACGATAGCACCGGAGATTTCCCGCTCCATTATGATTCAAACTATCATCTCATAAATGATCAGCCAGGTATTACGTATACCTATACTCAGGACTATCTCTCTCAAATCAATGTTGATCTTCAGAACACTAACGGCAACGGCAATTATAACTTTGACAGTAACGGTCATTTTACAAGCGGTGTTATTAATTTCACCAGTTCCGGATTCACTGGTACGATAACCGGAACCTATACATATGATTCCAATGATGATCCTGTTAAATTCTCAGCAACAGGAACAATAAATACTAACAATGGCCCTGAGAATTATGATATCGAGATAACGGGAGATTTTCTGACAGATCAGACCAGTTTGTTACCATTTATGCCGGTTTTTGCACCGGCATCAAGCTATTTCAGTCTCATTCCTTTTCTTAGCAAACATCTGCTGAATAAGTGGGTCGTTTTAATGAAATTAAATGGGGTTACTTACCTAAACTCCACAATTCAATACACTTATACATATGATGCTAAGGATAATATTTCGACCATGGTAAACACGGACAACTCTAATAATATTTATACCTTTACTTATTCAAACTGTAACTGATTATAAAATAATTAGGTTGGTTTAAAGATAATTCGAGGAGTAATATAGCCTTGAAGCAATTCTAATTATTCATTTTATCATGAAATCCAGAACAGGCTTATCACCCATGTAAGCTACCAGATTATCATTCCTTTGTAGCTTTCCGACTCCCGGAGGAGTGCCTGTAAATATCAGGTCGCCGGTTTTAAGGGTGAAAAACCTTGATACATATTCGACAATCTCGTTGATTCCGAAGATCATATCGGATGTGTTTCCGGCTTGTCTGGTTTTGCCATTGATCTCAAGCCTGAAGTCGAGGTTGTTTATATCCATCACGGAAGAGACAGGAATAAAATGACCAAGAGGGGCTGCGCCGTCAAAACATTTTGAAAGTTCCCATGGCATACCTTTAGCTGCCAGACTATTCTGGAGATCGCGTGCTGTAATATCAATACCCAATGTAAATTCGTCATAATAACGATTAGCAAATTTCGCAGAAATACCTTTTCCAAGTTTGCTGATCTTTATTACAAGCTCCACTTCGTAATGAATATCAGATGAGAAGCCGGGCAGGAAAAATGGCTTATTATTTTTAATGATTGCTGAATCGGGTTTAAGAAAAACGAGAGGTTCATCGGGAATTGGCCATCCCAGCTCGTCCGCATGTTTTCTGTAATTGAGTCCTATACAGATGATCTTCATACCATCACTGTGATTTTCCGAAAGATCTTAATTTTATTTCTGTCAGTACTTTCTTTGTATATAATGGGAAATCTCCATTCATCATCCAGGAATAGTAAGCAGGTTCCTGGGCAAAAACAACTTCAACAGATTTTCCTTTATGTTTGCCGAAATTGAAAACCGCAACACCATTCTCATCAAGAATAATTCGTCCTGCAAAATCCACATTGCTATTAAACGAACTGTAATCTGCAAGTTTCTCAACATCGTTTTCCAGATCAGTATAACGGTCAAGCTGCGACTTCAGAATCTCAAAAGTAGCGGCTGTGTCGGCCTTTGAGCCATGAGCGCCTTCAAGATCCTTTTTGCAATAGAACAGGTAGGCAGCAGAAAGAGTCCGTTGTTCCTTTTTATGGAAGATCACCTGTACATCAACATATCTTCTTTTAATAAAACTAAAATCTACGTTCACCCTGAGAAATTCTTCCGCAAGAAGGGGTATATCGAATTTTATAGCATTATATCCAGCCAGATCACATCCTTCCAGAAACGCGGCAAGATTCCTTGCCACTTCTTTGAATGTTGGTGAATTAGCTACATCTTCATCTTTGATCCCATGAATCGCTGTAGTTTTAGGAGGAATTGGAATCCCGGGATTAATCCTGGTGCTCATCCATTCTTCCTTCCCATTGGGACTGATTTTTAAGACTGACAATTCAACAATACGATCTGCTGAAACATTGATTCCGGTTGTTTCAAGATCGATAAAAGCTAAAGGACGTTTCAGATTAAGATTCAAAGGTCAGGCATTTATCATCATTGGCATAAGAAGCATCAGCAAATCTTCTGATTCATTTTCTGAAATCACCGGGAGAAATAACCCGGCTCTTGTAGGGTCAGCGAGTTCAATCATGACATCCTGTGAGCCAATATTAGAAAGTATCTCCAGAAGGAAAACCGATTTAAATCCTATTTCAATCTCATCACCTTCATACTGGCATTTAATCCTTTCGTAAGCTGAAATTGAAAAATCGATATCCTGTGCAGAAACCATAACCTGGTTACCTTTAAGCTGGAGCTTCACAAGATTGCTTGCCTGGTTTGAGAAGACCGAAACTCTTTTGAGTGTATTAAAGAATTCCACCCTGTCAATTGTGATCTTCCTGGGATTATTTTTGGGGATAACGGAATTGTAATTCGGATAATTACCTTCTACCAACCTGCATACAACTTTATAATTACTCAGAATAAAAAATGCATTTTTATCATCAAACTCAACAGTTACAGGACCTTCCTCCCTGGGTAAGATATTTTTCAAAAGAGAGGCGGGCTTCTTTGGAAGTATAAAGGACGCATTATCATCAGCATGTGCGTCCGTTCTCTGGTATCGAACCAGTTTATGAGCATCAGATGCTACGAAAGTAATTCTGTCGGTAGCTGCCTCCACAAATATGCCTCCCATCACAGGACGAAGTTCATCGTCAGCAGTTGCAAAAAGTGTCTTACCTATTCCGGCGAGCAATACTTCAGCATTTATTACGAATACAATTCTTTTATCTTTCTTAATGGAAGGCAAAGCTGGAAAATCTATCCCGTTCTGGCCTACAACATTGAATTTTCCATTTTCAGAACTGATTACCACTGCCATGGTTTCCATGTTGATATCAAATGTGAGTGGTTGAACTGAAAATTCTTTTAAGGTATCAAGTAATATTCTGGCCGGAAGAGCGATGGTGCCATCTCCATCAGTATTCTCAAGCTTCATTCTTGTTATCAGTGTTGATTCAAGATCTGAGGCCGTTATTTCAAGATCGTTCCCTGAAAGATTGAACAGAAAGTTATCAAGAATAGGAAGTGTATTCTTAGAACTGATTACCCTGCTAATTGCTTGAAGATGGCCAAGAAGTTCCGAGCTGGATACTACAAATTTCATATTGTATCGATTTAAGTTGTTTTACTGATTTTAAAATTTTACTATTCAAGTCAAAATGAATGAATTGATACAGAGTGTTTACTCAATTCACAATTATCAATATTACAAAAAAAAACTATTACCTCAAATAAATTATTTTGAGTAAGCGAAGAAAATCAATTACTGTATTTTTTTGGAAAAATCAAACTTATCGTTTATAGAAATACGATCTCTTCTTTATAAGTGGATCAATATCAAAATACCTCAGAATAAATAGCTCATCCTTCGCATCTGTTTTACCAAGTAATCTGTCGCTATCGAGAGTTTTCATACCATTTTTTGCAATCATCATTCCCCATAATGACAATACACTTTTGCTGCCTGAAGAAGTTACAACAGTAATCCTGTACATTGGAGGCTGAGCTTCAATCGATTTTTTATCGGCTTCTCCCATTTCAAAATCCCATGATTCAAATGGAACAAAGGCAAAATATGAAACGTAACGAATTACAAGTGACGAATCGTATCCCGACTCTTTAGCCTGAGCATCTTTAAGATAAAAATTATGACCACTGTTAATAATTGAAAATGAGGCAGCTGTATCGGATAAGTTTTCAAAGCTCACTGATGCTATTTCTGAAGGTAAGAGATTGAAAATGGTATATGGTTCCCAGAATAATTCATTCAGTATGAACCCCGAACCAATATTTCCCTCATAGCCAGGCAGATAGACAATGAATGGCTTTGAGTTTTCCTTAATCTTCATTATATTCCCATAAGCATTTGAACTGGTTTTGTAAACAAGAAAAGTTTTGAGGAGCCGTCGCTTCTCATAAACCTTCACCTTTACAGGAATAATGTTTTTACTGATTATTTCATTTTCGAACAGTTCCTGAGATACCGGCGATTTGATTTTTATCTCTTTTAAAATCCTGAGAATAAATTGGATGCCGCTTTTTCTGGCTTCTGACTTACCATTTATCACCCAGTCTTCATCCTTTTTCTCAAGAGTCAGCCTTTTCCCTTTTTCCGAGAATTCTATTTTAGTAATCTCGTCTTTGGGCTCAGAAGCAAACGAACTATTGTCTTTTCCAAAGGGTGAGCGGTTCCTGAATAATATCAGAAGGAATAGTATAACCAAAATGAATAAAAATCCGATCCTGAAATATATCTTACTCATTATCAAAATCTTGTGTATTTTCTTCTCCTGAAATAGCTATACAATAATCCGCTGAGAATGACTATTAACACCGGACCAGCAATATTAATCATTTGCCACTTAAATCGCTGAGATTTTACTATCTTCATATTCAGCAATCTAAGCTTCAGTTCTCTTGATCTCAGTTCCATTATCCCATTCTTATCGACAAGCCAATTCAGACAATTTATAAGGAAATCACTGTTCCCATAGATTTGTCCGGTATATTTATCCTTTCCCAGTGGAAGCGGAGTCTCGTTCATTCCCGACCTTTTTACTTCATTCCTTATAATATCTGCATCGGCTACCACAATCATTCTGTTTGCCTTGCTTTCAGTCTTAACCCTGAAGTTTTTATCATCAATCAGATTGTTGACCATCCTGTTTTTAAAAGCTGATGGGAAAATGCCTTCCAGAAGAACAGCAACCGGCAGTTTTGATTTATTAAAATCTTTCTCAGGAGGAGTCATTTCCGCCTCTTTAAGGCTTATTACAACAGGTGGTGATATTACACGGCTAAAGTCCGAAGTTGACAACAGAATCCTTTTCTTTATCAAAGGATCAAGACCAACGGTATCGATATAATTCACAAACTCACCTTCCACTCTGTTTATGTTACGGGTAATGGGATGATCTTCAGCCGGCATAAGCAAAGGATAATAAACCCATGGAGCAGGTACAACCTGCTGACGTGTACCGCCACTCATTACCATAAGGTGTATAGATGCGCATTCCAGATCCTGAACGATAACCGGATTAATTCTTACGCCATACCTGAAAAGCTGATCCTCAATGTTCAAAGGACGGAAGAGTCCTACTGTTTCTCCAAAAGCCAGACTATCGGCATTAACTGCTACCTCATCAACAAGCCATATAACCTTGCCGCCATTCATAATATACTGATCGAGAACCAGTTTATCTGACTCGCTGAACACTTTTTCAGGACCCGCAATTATTACTGCCGAATATTTATCAAGAACCCCGGGTTTCCCACCTATCACACCTCTGTCGATAGTAAAAAACTTTGCCAGATTCATAGTTATATCGGCTGTTTCAATCTCAGGGATCTCACCCTGACCTTCAATAAAAGCAACCTTATTTATAGTATCCGAACTTAAGGTTGCTATTGTCTGAATCATCTTATATTCAAGCCCTTCTTCCGAATGAAGGATATTTTGTTCATATGCGACAGACTGATTATTCTCAAGAAAGTTAACTGGCACTTCAATGCCATTATAATTTACTATCATTCCCGGGAAAATAATCTTCTGAGTTGATCCTCCTTCTTCATCGCCGGCCTCTAGTCTGATTGGCATCAATCCTTTATTAACAAGCGCCTGGTATTGTGTTTCCCTCTGGCTGGCATCCTTTCCTTTGGAAGGATTAATATACTCGTAATCAATTTTCCGTCCGGAGGCTATTCTGAACTCATCGAGCATTTCCCCGACCGACCTTTTCAGTCGTTTTAAGGGAATAGGTATATCGCCATCGAGATATACTTGTATAAAGATGTCATTTTTTAAGTGATTGAGTATATGCCGTGTTGGTGCTGAAAGTGTGAATCTTTTATCTTCGGTCAGATCGTACCTGAATCTCAGGAATGAACTTACCAGTGAAACAAGCAAGATTATCCCAACACCAGTAAGTAATTGCAGCCAGCTCCTCAGTCTTACGTTGTTGTCACCTGTTTTTTTCGTCATGGCTTAATTTTTTTTCTTCCATTTTCGCGATAACAGGTTAAATCTGGTAGCTTCATTAAATAAAACAGCAACCGACACAAAATAAACAACATCCCTGATATCAATAACTCCCCTGCTTATTGATTTATAATGTTCATTGATGCCGAGTCTCATTACAAATTCATCCAGTCTTTTTAAACCTGGCAGATAAGCAAATGAATCGAAACCCATGAAGAGTATGAAACAGATCAACACGGCAAGAATAAATGCAATTACCTGATTATCTGTAAGAGATGAAGCAAAAATTCCTGCCGACGCATAAACTGAAGCAAGAAAGAACAGGCCTATAAATGAGCCCAATGTACCACCTTTGTCAAGGTTTCCAGGAAATTCGCCAAGCTGATAAACTGAAAAGTAATATATTAGTCCTGGCAGCAGTGCCAGCAGTACCAGGCAAACAGAAGCGAAGTATTTTCCATAAACGAGTCCTCTTTCTGTGATTGGCCTCGAATAGATCAGCTCAATGGTTCCCAACCGTTTTTCCTCCGCTATCATCCTCATGGTTACAGCCGGCACAAGAAACATAAAAACCCATGGCGAAAGGAAAAACAGGGTGTCCAATCCGGCATAGCCACTATCAAGGATATTCCACTCACCTGGAATTACCCACATGAACAGGCTGTTAATCAGGAGAAAAACAATTATTACAATATAGCCTGTAAGGCTGCTGAAATAACCTGTGACCTCCTTTCTGAATATAGCAAACATTTTTAGTTTATGATTTTTCTATCTTTTACAAGATTTGTTTTTATTACTTATTTTCTGACCTTTCATACTGCTTTTTACTCCCTTTTGGGTGTTTCGCGCGCGAACCTCAAGGCAAAGCTACAGCATTTTTTATATTCGAAATAATTACTCCCGAATAATAAAAATTAATAATCGCCAGATAATTAAATCCTCTTGATGCCATAACCATTGCTCCTTCCTGACAGAGTCCCACACCATGCCCATAACCTCTTCCCTTAAGTACAATGGAATCTCCCATTGCATATACAGAGAAAAATGTTGACCTCAGATTCAGATCAGATCGCATTGTCCTTAATGGAATTGTGAATGAACCGGTTTTATAATCAGTCAGTCTTGATTCCTGAACAAAGTTGAATAATGAGGGATCATCACTTTTTCCCTTATATCCTTGTCTCCTGAGATAATTTATCCACTCATTTAAAGAAAAACTCTTTTGCCACCTGGCATTTTTTGATAAATGACAGTATGGATCAACAACGCTTTTGAGATACGAATGGCCCGAGAGCCAGACGTCGTCAGAAGCTGAAGTTTCTCCACCGCAATTTGAATGAAAAGCGCTTACGATAAGGGTACTGTCTTTTTTAAGAATGACCAGGCCCTTTGTTTCCATGGCTGCCTTATTGAGAAGAGTATCGGAAGACATCCCGTTATATGCCTGACAGTGTGTATTATCACATACATTATATTTGTCGGGTTTATGCTTATCAAAATATTTATACATATAGGTTCTGGCAATTATAGCCTGGGTTTTGAAATACTCTAAACTTCTCCCTGTTCCACCCTCAGCCATCACCACTCCTGCAACATATTTCTCAATATCTGAATTATTTATGAACAGTAAAGTGCCAAGATCCGGAAAACACTGAAGATCACCAGAATAATATTGTTTAATATGAGACTTGCCATTTGCCATTAACGAAAAAGCATCATCTCCTGTTCCGCCGGTAAGAATCAGAGAATCGCAAACTACGCCTACCCCATTTCTCATTTTAACAGCCAGTTTTCCATTATACCTTGTTATTATAACTGGTTTCTCTTTTGATACCTTTACAATCTTACCATTGAAGAGATCCAGATTATAAGCTCCTTCTGTTACTGAGAACACTGCCGATTCGGGAGACTGATTTGCAAAAAGACGTATTTTAACCTGGGCAGACGTAACTGTGCAAGAAACCGTAAATAAAAAAATAAATAATATTCCTGACCTGCTCATAAATTTTGCATTCATTATCCTTCATCTGCACGGTTAACTGCCAAAGCCTGGCAGACTCTCTCAGAAGGCCATCAAAGTATAATCATTTCTCCTATACTGCCCTCACCAATTCATTTCTGCAACTCCAACACCATCTGTCGCGCAATTCTGCCCGAAGCTCCAACTGATCCAAGTTTATTTTTAAGCAACTTATAATCAGACAATAACTTCTCACGTTTTGAGCCGCCCCGGAGGAGTGATTCAAGCTCCCGTAGCAGGGCTTTCTCCGTCAGATCATACTGAACCAGTTCTTTTACAACTTCAGAACCCATAATGAGATTGACCAGAGAGATATATTTCACCTTTACCACCATCCATGCTATGACCATTGAGAAGAAATCTGCTTTATAACAAACCACCTGGGGAGTACCATGCAATGCAGCTTCCAGGGTCGCCGTCCCCGATGTAACCAATGCTGCCTCCGCTGCATAGAGAATTTCATAAGTTTTTTCCTTTATCACACTGACCGGTTCATTGCCAATGATTTTGTAATAGAGCTCATCAGGAATGTTTTTCACACCGGCAATAACGAACTGATAACCGGGAAAGTGCTTGACAATTTTTAACATTTCAGGAAGGATAAACTCTATTTCATGTCGACGACTCCCGGCCAGGAATGCAATAAGAGGTTTATTTTCAATGCCGAGATAAGCGTACATATTGTCTTTCGATGGAAATTTCAAGATTCTCTTTTCAGTTTCATCCATAAGAGGATTTCCCTGATATTCAACGGTTATCCCATGTTTTTTATAAAAATCAACCTCGAAAGGGAAGATGATAAACATGCGATCGATATACTTTTTAATTTTAATCACCCTTCTCTCATTCCATGCCCAGAGCTTTGGTGAGATATAGTAAAAGGTCCTGTATCCTGCTTTTTTCACATACTCCGCAATCCTGAGATTGAACCCCGGATAATCGATGAATATCACAACATCAGGTTTAAAATCATTGATCTGAGTCTTGCAGAGCCTGAGATTTTTTGATATTGCACCGAGGTTTTTAATAACTGCCACAAAACCCATGAAAGCCAGTTTCCTGTAATGAACCAGGAGAGTTGCTCCTGCAGCCTCCATCAGATCACCACCCCAGCAGAAGATCTCTGCGTTTTTATCAGCGACGAAAAGTTCTCTGACCAGATTAGAGCCATGAAGATCGCCCGATTGCTCTCCCGCAATTATAAAATATTTCATCCTAAAAACTTTACTCCAAATACAATCACAGCCCATACGATAGTCATAGCTAAAACTCCACGGGTAGCTTTCAGCATGTCGAAACGATTATATAACATGAAAATAAGAAGATTAGGGAAAACGCAAAGCGTAATTGAATGTGTGACGATATCCGAATTCACTATCCTTTCAAGATATGTATGCAGCGACAGATGGCCTGAAGAAAAGGTAAAAATGATTATACCTGTTAAAAATGGAAATAGAAGTCCGGAAATTAAACCTGTCAGAACTGTGTCGTACTTCTCGTGAAACTTCATTTTTTAAACCTGCTTTTAAGTTTATCAACATACCAGTGGGCAGTCATATCGACAGTAACGGGCACAACCGAGACAAAATTGTGTGCAATAGCCCATTCATCGGTATCGTTTGCATCGGGTTCGTGATTCTGGAAAATACCGGTAAGCCAGTAATATGTTTTGCCCATTGGATCCTTCCTTTTTTCAAACTCTTCGCGCCAGTTGCCTTTTGATTGCCTGCATATTTTTATCCCTTTTATATCGCTTTTTTTAGCTGCCGGGATATTTACATTAAGACAAATACCTGCAGGAAGGGGTTCTGAAGCAAGCTTCTTCATCACTATCCTGATATATTTTTTACAGACTGAGAAGTCAGCTGTAGGAGAAAAATTATTAAGTGAAAAACCTACTGAGCTTATACCATAAAGGCATCCTTCAATAGCAGCTGCCATAGTACCTGAATAAAGAACACTTACTGAGGCGTTTGAACCATGGTTTATTCCTGAGACTACCCAGTCAGGAGTCCTTTCAACCAATTGATTAATGGCTAGTTTTACACTGTCAGTTGGTGTTCCGTTGCAGGCATAAATCCTGTGTTTTTCATTCTCTTCGAGGAGCTTTACGCGTAAAGGAGTTTTAACGGTAAGGGCCTGCGACATACCCGACATGCTTTCGACAGTCGAAACGAGAATAACCTTTCCAAACTCTTCCATCACCTCAAGCAAGGTCTTTAATCCGCCTGCGTACAATCCATCATCGTTAGTCAACAGAATCAGTTTATCTTCTTTTTCAACAACCATAATTTTTTTGTTTGAGTTACAAATATAGTGAAATTAGAGTCAGTTTCAGCAAGATGATCAACACCGCAATAACAGTTTTTGCTATATAAATAAGACATAAAATCCCGGATCTCTCGAAGACTTACATAAGCTCCAAATAAGCTATTGATAGTAATAAAATTATTCGCAATTATGAAGCTTATTTCACCTCGTATTCTGTCTTCCCTGTCACCGGAATTCCTGATGAAGTAATTCCTTCGACAATCACTTCCACCTTTGAAGGGTTATCCGCATTGAAATAATTCAGGAAATAATCCTTGTTGTTTTCCATTTTAATATCAGGCTCCCAGAACAGAGTAGTTCTCAAATCGGGTTTATAGTCAGCGTCTAAGGTTGAATGATGTTTTGGAGAAAAAAAGACACGTGGCTCATCATATCCTGATAGTCTCACAGAGGCGGAATTATATATGGAATGATGAGGGGTTATTGGAGCGCCCGTTCGTGTTATGACAGAAATTACACCACCTCTTCCACGCGCACCCCACATTAAAGCAGCAGGAGATCCGGGTCGAACACCATCAAATCTTTCAATCCATGCAACAGGAAGAAATTCAATTCCTTCCCATCCGACTTCCATCCCATCGAGTAAAACGAGTGGTTGGTTATATAGTAATCCGGTCATTCCGCTTCCTCCCTTATGAAAAATCCTGAATATAATTAGTTGTCCGAGGTTATTGAAGACCTCAGACTCAGGAGTGACCTGATATTCATAGTCCGGGTCATTAGTTAAAAGATAGTGATGGCTTCTTGCAATTGGTGAATCAGGAATATCACGTCGTTTTGCTGTTATTACAACTTCCCCAGGGGTTATTGTATCTGAAAGTTTATACCTTTTTTGAATGGAGTTTCTAATTTCTGCGTATTGTATATATGCAATAATGCCACTTTTCGGAAATTGAGTATCATCAAAAAATTGACCTCCCGCAACCAGTTTATTTCCATTCTGTAATAAATTTTTTCTTGTTGAGCAATATTTCGTTCCGGCCGGGGAATAGTTGATGGAATCGAGAAGCACCCAGCCCTTTGACTGTCCTTTTGTATCTGCTGCGCTTACAATTAATTTTGCTTCACCGGTTAATTCCACTCCGTCGAGACGAAATCTTCCTGAAGTGTCAGTCTTTACAATTGATACAATCGGATTTCCATTCTTAAAAATTCCAATGCTTACTCTTGAGTTTTTCAGAGGTATATCAGAAAATATTTCTCTGATTCTGCCGGAAATTGTAAAACCATTTTCGGGCAGATAATAATGATTTTCATACTTCCATTTAAAATCGCGCCACCCATGGGTAAGTAAAAGAAGATCGAGGTCTTTTAACCTGTCGGGATTAGAATGATCAAAATAATATGATGGTTCTTCTATTTGTCCGCGGACATCCGATTCAAGAAGAAACCAGGAAGAGATGTTTGAAGGAAACGGGGAAGAACTCTTCTCAGCTATTACTTTAGTGGCAGATAATGACAGAAAAGCTCCATTGGCTTTTCCTGAACTATCAGATAAGGATAACCTTATTGATACAGAATCACGCTGATTATAATCTGATTTATTTGTCTCAACATTAAGCTTAAGCTCTTCATTGTTCTGTATGTAAACAAGCCTTTCACAAAGAGGGATATTATCAGCACCGGAAAGAGTCAGCATTATAATTCCATCAGGCAGATCCTGAGTTGGAATATTCAGAAAGCTGTTCAGCGATTTCATTCTGAAGGAATATGTCTTATAAGCTATATTACGTATAGAAACTGTGACTGAAAGATCGTTGGCCGAGACATCAGGAAATGTCTCAGGATTTGTTTTAAAAATTAATGACAATTGATTAACCTGGTTTTTGGAAATATCTAATACGACACCTTTTGAAAAGCTCTTTGGAATTTCGTATTTTAAAGAATCGCCGTTCCGGCTTTTAGTCAACGCAAAGTATCTTAATCCGGGAAGCGGCGTCAGCGAAAATGAACCCATGCCTTTATGAGTGCTCCTGAACTCAGTAACTCTTTCACCGGTAGAGGAATAAACTTCTCCTGATACATTTTGCCCGTATCCATTATCATCTACGGCTTTAAATGCAACCATGGAAGCGACATTTTCAACTAAGGAACCGCCTTCCGGAAAGAAGTTTATTTCCAGTTTAGTTTTGGCAAAATTAGCACTGTCAGAAAATGCCTTCCCGGCATCTAATGAATTGATAATTCTGATCTCCTTATTGAAGAATAGCTGATCGCCAAAATTCCTCATATAGTTTGTGTAAGCCCTTAGCCTGTAACTGCCTGAGTTAAGTTTTTCTGACAAATGGAAATCACCATTTCCCAAACCATTATTTAGTGCGACAACACGGCTATCGATAATTTTTTGATCGGGGGAGATGAGCTCGACATGAAGATTCATGCTATTGGAGGAAAGCAGCCCGTTAGTTGCATCGATTAGGTATGCTTTAAACCAGATATCGTCACCTGGATAGTAATTGTCACGATCTGCATGAAGATACACTTTCTCGATGACCTTAAGTGAATCATAACCAGAAGGGTGTTGAAATTGTACAGTAGCAGCGAACGAAAACCGGGTGAGAAATAAACTCAACACTACTACTAATGATACGTTTATTTTCATATCCGATCAGATTGGAATTTAGTGTTAACCATTTCATAAACAATTTCTGTGCCAGAAAAAAATCACACATTATAATTATTACAACCTGATAAATCTCAACGTTTGATTATTTTCATTAAAGCAGGTATTAGTCCTCTGTCATTCTGATTTGAGAAAAGAACTATGGAATTATTTTCAAAGTTTTTGTAGCTCATATGATAACTGTAACTTTCACGACCATCCTTATCAGGAAAATAACCATTTTTTATTTGTTCATTCATCATTCTTATATTTTCATACGCATTGTTTAGTCTCTGGTCATTAATAACATGATTTACAACATATCGCTTAAATTCGTCATATGTTTTGTATGGGAGAATGGATACTTCGGGTATTTTATAAGTCTGTTCTTTCATTAAGATATTGATATACAAACTATCACTATTTGTTGTTAAATCTGATAATACTATCTCAGATGGAACATATCCTAAATGACTTATGGTT
Organism: Bacteroidales bacterium UBA1797; assembly: GCA_002319885.1. Taxonomy (GTDB): domain Bacteria; phylum Bacteroidota; class Bacteroidia; order Bacteroidales; family VadinHA17; genus LD21. The sequence goes on along the minus strand of DCFT01000026.1, from coordinate 2,582 downwards.
ATGGTATCTGAATTTAACAACCTTACACAAAAAGAGCCCTTATTGTCTGTTATGAAACTTCGGTTTTTATTAATTATAATATCTGAAAAAGGTAATGAATCTAGCGATACTATATCATAAATTCCACCGGTAACAATAATCCTGCCGTAACTATTCTTTTCCTGTGAATAGCCTGATAAGATGAAAAACATATGGAATAAGACCACACAAATTGCTCTATCCCAATTCAGGTTATTATAATTTGTTACTGATTGTATCAACTGGATTCATTTTGAATGTTTTAAACATGAGACGCATCACTGCCAGGATGAATACAACAAAAGAAATATTTATGGGGATTATGAAAAATCCAACACTTAAATCAATTGTATATAAATACTCCTGCTCCCATCATAAGAAATCAGATATGACAGTTGCATTTTGTGCGGTTTTTTTCATGACACTGAGATTAATGTTAACCGAATTTATATAAAGATTACACAATTGACTCCCAAATATTTGTTAATCAATCCTTAATCTTCTGTTAAAAATTTAACAGCTAATGTCATCTAAGTTATATAATGGAACCACTATTTTAGAAAACCCTTTCTCAATAGTATTTTAAAATTCCTTACTTTTGCAGTCTTACTGATTAATTTTATTAGCTCAACCTGGCAATGAAGATTTCGTATAACTGGATTAAAGATTATTTAAAAATTGACCTTGAACCTGAAAAGGTGGCAGAGATTTTAACGTCGATCGGACTTGAAATTGAAGGAATGGAAGAATGGGTTTCTGTCAAAGGAGGACTTGAAGGAGTAGTGATAGGTGAAGTTCTGACCTGTAAAAAACATCCTGATGCCGATAAACTTTCTGTTACAACTGTTGATATTGGTGGTCCCGTGCCTCTTCAGATCGTCTGTGGAGCTCCAAACGTTGCTGCAGGCCAGAAAGTTCCTGTTGCAACAGTGGGAACTGTTGTTTTCAAAGGAAATGAAAGCATGGAGATAAGGAAATCAAAGATAAGGGGAGAATTATCGGAAGGGATGATTTGTGCTGAAGATGAACTAGGCCTGGGTACTTCTCATGAGGGCATAATGGTCCTCGACAAAGATGCAGAACCCGGAACAAGAGCCGACAGCTATTTTAAAATTGTAAAAGATCATGTTTTTGAGATCGGACTTACTCCTAACCGCATCGACAGCGGATCTCACTTTGGCGTTGCAAGGGATCTTGCTGCCTACATGAACCTCAATAGTGGTTTGAATCAGAAAGCTCTCTTACCATCTGTCGAAGCATTCAAATCCGACAATAACAGCAACCCATATGAGGTGATTGTAGAAAACACTATTGACTGTCCAAGGTACACTGCCATTACCAT
>DCFT01000026.1:0-821 GCA_002319885.1 Bacteroidales bacterium UBA1797 | reverse complement strand
GACAAAATCGATGGTAAAAAAGTCATTATCAGGAATCTGCCGGATGAAAGCAAGTTTATTACACTCGATAATCTTGAAAGAAACCTCTCATCACGCGATCTGATGATCTGCAATCCAAAGGAAGGTATGTGCATAGCCGGAGTTTTCGGAGGAATAAAATCGGGTATAACCGCAACAACAAAAAATATCTTCCTCGAAAGTGCATACTTCAATCCAGTAGCCATCAGGAAGACGTCCAAGCGTCATGGATTAAAAACAGACGCATCATTCAGGTTTGAAAGAGGAGCTGATCCCAATATTACTATCTGGGCACTTAAGAGAGCTATAATGCTGATAAAAGAAATCGGCGGTGGTGAAATTTCATCGGATATTGTCGATGTTTATCCTAATCCTATCAGGAATGTTCAGGTTGATGTCAACTACAATAATATAAACAGGCTTATCGGGAAAAAAATTGAACCCGACACTGTTAAAAAGATCCTTTCGCTTCTGGACATTGAAATTGTTAATGATGATGGGATCAACCTCAGGCTAGTTATCCCTTCATATCGTGTGGATGTAAAACAGGAAGCTGACGTGATTGAAGAGATTCTCAGGATATATGGTTATAATAATGTAGAAGTGAATACACATGTTAATTCAACTCTTTCATATCCCGAAAAACCGAATAAAGAAAAAGTTGGAAATATAATATCTGATCTCCTTTCAGCCAATGGCTTTTCGGAGATCATGTGCAATTCACTTTGCCCGGCAGCCTGGTATGAACAAACCGATGATTTCGACAAGGAACAACTGGTAATGCTTGCGAATCCTCTCAGCTC
>DCFT01000197.1 GCA_002319885.1 Bacteroidales bacterium UBA1797 | reverse complement strand
AAAGTCTCAGAAAACAGAATAGGCTTAAAGATCAGGATTAATGAGGGGAAACAATACTTTTTGAGGAATATAAACTGGGTGGGAAACAGCGTTTACAGGAAGGAAGATCTGAATAAAGTATTTAATGTTGATAAAGGGGCTGTTTATAATCAGTCGCTTATCGACGACAGATTAAATGGTACTGCAGGTGCTCAGGATGCTGTAAGTAACCTGTATCAGGATAATGGTTATCTTTTTTCACGGCTTACTCCTATAGAGGCAAAAATTGACCACGACTCTATCGATCTTGAAGTCAGAATTTATGAAGGCGATCAGGCCTACCTTAATAATGTGCTTATCTCTGGTAATACGCGAACAAATGAACATATCGCTCGTCGTGAACTTTATACCTTGCCAGGTGATCTGTTCAGTAAAACCAAAATTATAAGATCCATTAGACAATTGGGTGTTCTTGGGCATTTTGATCCTGAAAAAATTAATCCTACTCCTCTTCCTGATATTACAAACGGTACTGTTGACCTGCTATATAAGCTTGAAGAAAAGGCGAACGATCAGTTTGAGATCTCCGGCGGTTGGGGTGCCGGCATGCTGGTAGGTACCATAGGAGTCAGATTTAACAATGTTGCTATCCGCAACTTCTTAAAACTGAGCGAATGGAAACCATATCCTTCCGGAGATGGACAGTCAATAAGCATAAGAGCACAATCAAACGGACGTGTTTATTCATCATATAATATTTCATTCGTTGAACCATGGCTGGGAGGTAAGAATCCGAACACGTTTACTGTATCATTATACAGGTCTCTTATGACAAATGGAAGAAAGAAAGGTGAGACAGGAAGACAGTCTATGACAATAGACGGAGCATCCATTGGATTGGGAAAAAGATTATCATGGCCCGATGACTATTTCTCCCTTTACGGTGAACTAAACTATCAGCGATATACTTTGAATAACTATACTGTATATTCATTCCTGTTCGATAACGGAAACTCAAACCTTTTGAGTTTTACCACAAAACTAACCAGATTTTCGACCGGACCAAACCTTATATACCCGGAATCGGGCTCATCATTTACGCTTTCATTACAGGCCACACCTCCGTATTCTTTACTAAGTGGTGAGAGTATGAAAAACGTTACTGATCAGGTTAAATACAGGTGGATAGAATTCCATAAATGGACATTTAAGGCAGATTATTATTATCCTCTGTCACCTAATGATAAATTAGTTCTCAATGCACGTTTTGCATTCGGGTACCTGGGTTTCTATAATAAAGATATAGGACCATCTCCTTTTGAGAATTTTTCTGTTGGAGGTGATGGTATGACCGGTTATAGTTTCTATGGTCGCGAAATGATAAAATTAAGAGGCTATGGATCAGGAAGTAGTGGAGTTGGAGCTCTTACACCCAGTGATCCTGTTAAAGGTGTCCCATCAGGGAATGTTTATTCAAAAATCACCCTGGAACTTAGATATCCGGTATCTCTGAGCCAACAGGCTACTATTTATTGTCTTGCTTTTCTTGAATCAGGAAGAGCATGGTATGCCCTCAATGAGTACAATCCTTTTAAAATGCCTCGGGCTGCGGGTTTTGGAATCAGAGCGAATCTTCCTATGTTTGGTTTGCTTGGTGTTGACTGGGGTTACGGTTTTGATGCGGTTCCTGAACCTGCAAACTTCCCAAATTCTAATCATTCACAATTTCAATTTACTATGGGTCAAGAGTTTTAATACAGAAATAAATCTTAATAATTATGAAAAAAATAGGTATACTTTTAGGATTATTCATTCTGACTTCAGCATTGGCTACAGCTCAGAAATATGCCTTTGTCGATTCAGAATACATAAGGAAAAACATTCCTGCTTTCACTACTGCCCAGGAACAACTGGATAAACTTTCAAAACAGTGGGAGAAAGAAGTTGCTGATGGATATGCTGTGGTTGACCAGATGTATAAATCATATCAGAATGAGTCAGTTCTTCTGTCGCAGGATATGAAGGCTAAAAGAGAAGAAGCTATCGTTGCCAAGGAAAAAGAAATGAAGGACCTTCAGAATAAATACTTTGGTGTAGACGGCGATCTTTTTAAGAAGAGAGAAGAACTGGTTAAACCAATCCAGGACGAGATATTAAAAGCAATAAAAGAGATTGCAGTAGATGGTAGTTATGCTGCAATTTTTGATACCGCAGCAGGTGGTAATATACTGTTTGCCAACCCGAAATTTGACATAAGCGATCAGGTTCTTGAAAAATTAGGTTATAAAAATTAATTAATTACATTTGCATATATTGTTTAATAAAATTATTTAAAATGAGAAGATTTATAAGTATAGCATCATTTATGATTGTAATTGCTTTGGCGGGGCAAAGCGTAAAGGCTCAGAGCTTTAAATTTGGGCATATAAATAGTGATGAACTCATCCAGACAATGCCGGAATATGATTCTGCTACCGTAACGCTTGAAAAATTCCGTAAAGAGCTTGTTAATGCACTTGAATTGATGCAGGTGGAGTTAAATACCAAGAGCGAAGCATATCAAAAGGATAGTAAAAACTTTAGTGATATTGTGAAACAAACCAAAGAGCAGGAATTAATGGATATGAATAAAAGAATTCAGGACTTTCAGACAAATGCTCAGACTCAACTTCAGAATAAACAATCAGAAGTTTTTCAACCTATTTATGCAAAAGTTGACAAGGCAATAAAAGATGTTGGTAAAGAGAATGGATTTTTATATATTTTCGATGTTGCAAAAGGGGCATTGCTTTATTTTGACGAAACAAAAAGTACAAATGTTCTGTCGATGGTTAAAGCAAAACTTGGATTAAAATAATTTATAAAACATAATTCAATGACCATCTGCCAACTGGCTGATGGTCATTTTTTTAATATAGCTGTAAAGTGAAAGATCAACCAATCGGAATTTTTGATTCGGGTGTTGGCGGACTTACTGTAGCCCATGCAATTAAACAGATTTTGCCAGGCGAAAGCCTTATCTATTTTGGAGATACTGCTCACCTGCCATACGGAGATAAATCAGCGGAATCTATCAGATATTACTCTAAGCGAATTACCGAGTTCCTGCTTGAACATAATTCAAAAGTAATCTTGATAGCCTGTAATTCAGCCTCTGCCTCTGCCTTCGATTCTCTTAAGAAGGAATTTGAGAACAAAGCTCTTATTCTTGATGTTATTGACCCGGTTGTAAATTATCTGAGTACAAGAAACTTCAAAAAAATAGGGGTTATTGGTACAAAAAGAACAATCAGTTCCGGAACTTATGAGAAGAAAATAAATGAAAAATCACCATTAACGCAAGTTATCTCTTTGGCAACTCCTTTACTTGTTCCAATGATTGAAGAAGGTTTCATATTTGACGATATAAGTAATGCTATTATTCGTACTTATCTTTCAAATGAGACACTTGATGGAATCCAGGCCCTGATACTGGGTTGTACACACTATCCGATTATTAAAAACCAGATAAGTAAGATATTTAATTTTAACGTGGAAGTTGTTGATTCTGCGAGAATTGTTTCTATGATACTCAGAGATGTACTTGATAAAAACAATCTTATAAACGATTCAGGAAATGTAAGGGACCAGTTCTTTATTTCGGACTATACTACTTATTTTGAAAAGATAGCGCGTATGTTTTTTGAAGGAGAAATAAACCTTAAAAAAGCAGATATCTGGAACTAAGGATTGTTCATGAGCTTTAAATAATTTACTCCCGCTTCTCCGGTGGGATTGGTCTTGTAGCCCTCATGTAAAAGGGGGTTAAAACAAAAATAATAAGAAAATGAGCTTTAAAATTGAAAATTATCCTGCTTTATAAAGCTATAGTGGTTGAAAAAGAGGGGTGGTGGCAAAAAAAAGATATAAAATAGGTGCATTCGCCGGAAATATGAAACATGATCAATATCATAATCTGTAATTCTTTTTTGTATGATTTTCATTGTTTTAAAAGTTAAATTTGTGCTTTATAAGCAGTTAGTTATATCATTTTTTAAACTATACTGAAATAAATTAAAAGTATCATGACTAAAAAATCAGAAGTTATCGAAAGGGAAGAAGTGGTGATCCGTTTTTCTGGTGATTCAGGTGACGGGATGCAGCTTACAGGTACTCTTTTCTCTGACACTGCAGCTTTGTTCGGTAACGATATATCGACTTTCCCTGACTATCCTGCCGAGATCCGCGCTCCTCAGGGAACGGTTGGTGGTGTTTCAGGATTTCAGGTTCATCTTGGACATTCTGAGATAAATACACCAGGTGATTTTTCAGATGTGCTTGTAGCTATGAATCCGGCAGCTCTCAAAGCCAATGCCAGGTGGATTAAACCGGGTGGTACAATTATCTATGATGAAGATAATTTCTCAGCAAAAAATATTGAGAAAGCAGGTTATGAAAAAGATCCAATAAAAGAGGAAAAACTTGAGAGTTATAATGTTATACCAGCTCCGATTTCAACCATGGTAAAAGAAGCCCTTAAGGACTTAGGTATGGATCCAAAATCTGTTGTAAGAACTAAGAACATGTTTGCTCTTGGAATGGTTTACTGGCTTTTCGATCGTAAACTGCAATATACTGAGGATTACTTTGAAAAGAAGTTCAAAAATAAGCCGGGAGTAGCTAAAGCCAATAAAATTGCCTTACGGGCCGGTTATTACTATGCTGAGACTATTGAAGCTTTACATCCTACTTATAAAATCCTTCCGGCTGAGATTGCAAAAGGCACCTATCGCAACATAAACGGAAATACGGCAACTGCCTGGGGATTTCTGGCTGCAGCTGAAAAATCAGGACTGGAACTGTTTATCGGTTCATATCCCATAACCCCGGCTACAGGAATTCTCGAGGAACTTGCTGCCCGCAAAGATCTGGGTGTTAAAAGTTTCCAGGCTGAAGACGAGATAGCCGGTATTTGTACCTCTCTTGGGGCAAGTTTTGCAGGTGACCTCGCAGTTACATCAACTTCTGGTCCGGGACTTGCACTTAAGTCAGAAGCTATCGGACTTGCTGTTATGACCGAACTTCCTATTGTTATTGTTAATGTTCAAAGAGGGGGACCTTCAACAGGACTTCCAACAAAAACGGAACAGGCAGATCTTATGCAGGCTCTTTATGGCCGTAACGGAGAATGCCCGGTAGTGGTTATCGCATCCAGTACTCCTTCTGACTGCTTTCATTTTGCGTTTGAAGCCGCCAGAATTGCACTTGAACATATGACTCCAGTCTTACTCCTTTCGGATAGTTACCTGGCAAATGGTACAGAACCATGGAAAATACCTGCAATGAAGGACCTTCCAAAAATTAATCCTCCTTTTGCAGATAGAACAACAACTCCCTTTTTACCTTATAAGCGTGATGAGGAAAGCCTTGCCAGATCATGGGCCATACCTGGTATAGCAGGGTTGGAACACAGGATAGGAGGTCTTGAAAAAACTATTAAAGGTACCGTATCCTATACTCCCGAAAATCATGAACTAATGGTTAACCTGAGAGCAGGAAAAGTTGAACGGGTCGCCAACGAAATTCCTGATCTGAAAGTTCATGGACCAATTTCAGGCGATATACTCGTTGTCGGATGGGGTGGATCATTTGGTTATCTGATAACTGCTGTACGTGAATTGCAGGAAGAAGGACACAAAGTAAGTCTGGTAAATTTCAATTTTATCAATCCCCTTCCAAAAAATGTAAAAGAAATTTTCAGAAAATTTAAAAAGATAGTTGTCTGTGAATTAAACTCAGGTCAATTTGCTGACTATCTGCGTATAAAACATCAGGAGTTCACCTATGAACAACTAAATAAGGTTCAGGGTATCCCATTTACTATAAAAGATATAAAAGAAAAATGCATAAAAATGCTGGAGGATAAGTAAAATGGCTGAAACACAGATATATAAATATACTCCTAAAGATTTTAAAAGTGATCAGGAGGTAAGATGGTGCCCCGGTTGTGGTGACCATGCCGTTTTAAATTCTGTTCAAAAAGCGCTGGTTGAACTGGGTATCCCAAAGGAGAAGTTTGCTTTTATTTCAGGAATAGGATGTTCATCAAGGTTTCCTTATTATATGGATACTTTTGGTTTTCATAGTATTCATGGACGAGCAACTGTTATAGCTACAGGGGTAAAAGCCGCAAACCCTGAACTGTCTGTATGGCAAATTACCGGTGATGGAGACGCACTGGCCATAGGAGGGAATCACTTTATTCATGCAGTGCGACGTAATATTGATATTAATATCATTTTGTTTAATAATGAGATATACGGACTCACCAAAGGCCAGTATTCTCCTACATCAACAAAAGGGCTGGTAACAAAAACCTCGCCTTTTGGAACAATCGAAGAACCATTTTCAGTTGGAGAACTTGTAATTGGTGCGAAAGGTAAATTCTTTGCACGTACAATTGATACAAATGTCGCACTATCGACTCAGATATACATAGAAGCTGCGAAACACAAAGGTACTTCTGTAATTGAAGTGCTTCAGAACTGCGTCATTTTCAATGACGGAATACATGATACCATTGCTGATAAAGAAGTCAGAGACGACAGAACCCTGATCCTCAAGCACGGACAGCCTATGATTTTCGGAAAGAATAATGATAAGGGATTGGTACTTGAGGGTTGCAGGAAACTGAAAATTGTTAAACTGGGAGAAAACGGAATAACTGAAAATAAACTTCTTGTTCATGATGCTTTTGAGCCAAACCCCGGAATCCAGTATATGCTTGCAAATATGAAGTATCCTGAATTTCCTGTGGCACTTGGAGTAATCCGTTCAGTTCCCGGGCCTACCTATGATATAGCATTAAAGGAACAAATAGAAGGGGTTAAGAAAACTGCAAAAATCAAATGCATGGATGATCTTCTAATGAGCGGATCTACTTGGATTGTTGAGTAAACCAGATTCCTCACCGTCTTTCTGATTCTTCCCTCGCAGTATTGTAAGCTTCGGGTGGATTTCAGCTAATCATTATCTGAAACTATTTTAGTAATTTTAGATTCTGATACGACAGTGATTTTGCCAATGGATGAAATGCCTCAAAATTCTCCGGAATATAACCGTTTACTCCATGATCAGCGTGAGCGTCTAAAGGAGTTAGCCTGTATTAACCGTACAACTTCCATTCTTAAGGAGTTTAAACCAATTGATGAATCTCTTCAGCAGATCGTACTTCTGTTGCCGGCAGCATGGCAATACCCTGAATATACAGTAGCCAGGATACGGTTTATGGGAAAGGATTTTGAAACAGTCGATTTCCATGAAACAATCTGGAGGATGGTTCAGGAATTTACCACAATTGATAATGAAAAGGGAACTATTGAGATTTGTTATACAACTGAATTCAGCACTGAAAATGAAGGCCCTTTTCTTAAGGAGGAGAGAGATCTCATAGAGAATATTGGCAGCATATTAACAGGTTATATAAATAGTTACAAAGCAAGAGACATTATCAGGTTGTCGCAGGTAACACAAAAAGATGAAGAAGATATCAAAGATGTCTCAAGCAGACAGCTGCTTCAGAAATTTCTCGACCGTCATAATGCTGAAAGAGATGTCTTTCACGATCTGCAGCCATTCAAAGTAAAGGAGATACTACTGGTCGCTAATCTTTATGATGCATATTCCATTGAAGGCGAAGGAAGGTTTTCCGACCATATGCTTGGGGAATATTATCAACTGAGCCTGACTTCAATACCCAGAGTAACAGGTGTTTCTGGAGAAGATGAAGCTTTTGCAAGGTTAAAAGCCCGTCATTATGATATGATCATAATTATGATCGGTGTAGACAAGGAGAGTCCTATGATGCTCTGTAAAAAGATAAAGGAAAGATATCCATATATTCCTACATTCCTTCTGCTTAATAACCCTGGTGATGTAGTTTTTGTAAAAAAACAAAAATCGCTGGAAATACCTTTTGACAACTATTTTGTATGGACAGGAGAGTCGAAAGTTTTTTTCGCTATGGTTAAGCTTCTCGAAGATAAGGTTAACGTAGAAAATGATACCAAAAAAGGTCTTACGAGAGTCATTCTTCTAATTGAAGATTCTGCTGAATATTATTCGAGTTATCTTCCGATGCTTTACACTCTTGTAATGGAACAGACTCGAAACTTAATTGAGGATGTATCAACTGATGAGTTATATAAGGTGTTGAAGCTCAGGGCCAGACCAAAAATACTTCTTGCTTCCGATTATGAAGATTCAATAGTAATTTATAATAAGTACAGGGATAGCCTGTTATGTGTAATTTCTGATATGAGGTTTCCTAAGAATGGTGTCTTACACGATACAGCAGGGTATGAACTTATTAAGCACATTAGAAAAGACCTTCCCAATCTTCCATGCGTCCTTCAGTCATCTGATCCTGATAATGCAAGGTATGCTTATTCCCTGAAATCAAATTTTATAAATAAAAACTCAGAAAGTCTTCTGCAGGACCTGAAGTCATTTATTAATTATTATCTGGGATTTGGTCACTTTGTTTATAGAGATAACAAAGGTCGTCAGATAGCTGTTGCGAAATCGATGAAGGAATTTGAAGCATACCTTGAGACTGTTCCTGAAGATTCGCTTGTGTACCATTCAATGAAGAACCATTTCTCGCTATGGTTGATGGCAAGAGGAGAAGTGAAGATTGCAAAAATGATAAACCCCATTGGGGTATCCGATTTTAAAAGCCTGAAAGAGCTTCGTGAATTTCTGATCGACATTATCCGCAAACGAAGGCGGGAAATGAACAAGGGTAAAGTAGTTAATTTTGATGAGTCAGTTGTTATAGACGAAACTAACATAGTCAGCCTTTCTGGTGGATCTCTTGGAGGCAAAGGCCGTGGTCTGGCATTTGTGAATACTTTGATATATAGTTTTGAGCTTGGACGGCTATTGCCTGGAATAAACATCAAGACACCTGTGACCGCAATAATTGGAACGGATGAATTTGATATGTTTATGGAGCGAAACCACTTGTGGGATAAAGTGAAAACGGAAAAGGACTTTAATGTACTTCAAAAATTGTTTCTTGACGGTAGCCTCAGTTATACTCTTGAAAAAGAACTTCGGATTTTTATCCGGCTTATAAACAAGCCTTTAGCTGTTCGTTCCTCCAGCCTATTTGAAGATTCAATGAGCCAGCCGTTTTCAGGTATTTTCGGAACTTATCTTCTTCCGAACAATCATTATGAACCTGAAATAAGACTTAAACAATTATTTGAAGCAATCAAGCTGGTATTCTCCTCAATTTATTCAAAAAATTCCCGCACATATTTTGAAGCTATTAACTATAAGGTCGAACAGGAGAAGATGGCTGTTGTTATTCAAGAGGTAGTCGGTAACAGGTTTGAGAACGCTTTTTATCCACATATAAGCGGTACGGCACAATCATTTAATTTTTATCCTGTTTCTCACATGAAGCCGCAGGATGGATTTGCTGTACTGGCCGTAGGTCTGGGGCATTACGTAGTTGAAGGCGAGAGGGCATTCAGATTCTCACCAGCATATCCTGCACTTGACATAATCTCTAATAATGATCTTTATAAAAACTCTCAGGTTAATTTCTATGCCGTCGATTTGGCAAAAAAAGAACTAAACCTTCTCGAAGGGGAGAATGCAGGTCTTGTAAGTCTTGATATAAGTCAGGCGGAGATCCATGGAACATTAAATCATTCTGCTTCTGTATTAAGCATGGATAACGACACAATAATCCCTGGATTGGATGCTGCCGGCCCCCGTGTTGTGAACTTTGCTGATATATTAAAATATGATTATATCCCATTGGCCTCAACACTGAAAGTTGTACTTGATGTAGTTACTGAGGCATTTGGTACTCCTGTAGAGATTGAATTTGCTGTAGACCTTACTAAAGACAAAGATGGGAACGCTTCTTTCTACCTCCTTCAGATAAAACCTCTTGTTGGAAGCGGCGCCGGTTATTCAATTGACCCCGAGAGTATAAATAATGAGGATACGATACTTATTACCAAAAGAAGTATGGGAAACGGAGAAATTAATGATATTTCTGATTTTATATATGTACAGCCTGATAAATTCAATAATATGTTAACCACAGAGATGGCAGCAGAAATTGATAGGATGAACGAGAAGATGCTTCAGGAAAACCGACAGTATGTTCTCCTTGGTCCAGGAAGATGGGGTACAAGAGACAGATTCCTTGGCATTCCGGTTGTCTGGCCCCAGATATCAAATGCTAAAATAATTGTAGAAGTGAGCTTACCTGATTATCATGTTGATGCATCTCTCGGATCTCATTTTTTTCATAATGTAACATCAATGAACGTTGGTTATTTTTCAATCGACCACGGCTCCTCAGATGGAACAATTGTATGGGATAAACTCGATCAGCAAAAGATTATTGAAAACGGAACATTCTTCCGTCATATCAGGTTTGATAAACCACTTACTATACGGATGGATGGGAAAAAAGGAATGGCTGTGATCTCAATGAATAAATAATAAATGAACATATGACCGTAATTGATGGATTATCGGATCTTCAGCAGTATGATTTTACTGATACATCTTTCGACCTTCTTATGCAGAAGCGTATACATCGTGTACTGGTAATATGCAGTAACTATGATAACTATATGTTGGAGGAGGACGGAAGGATTGATGAACAGATTTTTAACGAATATGCATCTCTCAATCTGAGATATCCACCAACATTTGTTCAGACCGATAATGCAGAAGACGCTTTCAGGATCCTTCAGGATGGTAATATTGACCTGGTAATCTCAATGCTGAGTTTAAAAGGTACCGATGTTTTTGCCCTTGCAAAAAGGATTAAGACCAAATATGAAAATATTCCTATTGTAGTACTTACCTATTTTTCGAGGGAGGTCTCTCTCCGGCTCGAAGGTGAAGATCTGAGTGCTATTGACTATGTTTTTTGCTGGCTGGGTGACACGTCGCTCATCCTGGCAATCATCAAACTGATAGAGGATAAAATGAATGCCGATTTCGATATTGAGCATATAGGCGTTCAGGCAATCATTCTGGTTGAAAACTCTATCAGATATATTTCTTCTTATCTTCCAAATATATACAGGATAGTACTTCTGCAGTCGCTTGATTTTCAACGTGAAGCTCTGAACGAACACCAGAGAATGCTCAAGATGCGTGGCAGACCTAAAATCCTTCTGGCGAGCAATTTCAATGATGCTCTCGATCTGTATAAAAAGTATAAATACAATGTTCTGGGGGTTATTTCGGATATAAGCTATAAAAGAGATAATATCCCTGATGAAAATGCCGGTATTGAACTTTGCAAAGTTGTTATGGCGGATGATGATAAAGTACCTTTTCTTATTCAGTCATCAAGCACAACTCATAAGAAGATAGCAGAAGAACTGGGAGCAGGATTTATAAATAAATATTCCAAATCTCTGGCTCTTGAGTTACGGAACTTTATTATCCAGAACCTGGCTTTCGGACCGTTTGTATTCAGAAATCCCGTTACTCTCGAACCGATTGCAATAGCTACTGATCTTCAGAGTCTTCAACAAAAATTACTGACTATCCCCGACAACACTCTCGAATACCATGCAACACGTAACCACTTTTCCAAATGGCTGAATGCAAGAGCTCTTTTTCCCGTTGCACAGATGTTCAAATATATACGGAAAGAGGATTTTGATACCATGGACGAGATGAGACGTTTCCTTTATGTTGCTATATCCAGCTTCAGGTTAGGTAAGGGCAGGGGTGTGATTGCAAAATTTGATAAAAGCAGTTTTGATGAATATCAGATATTTTCGCGTATAGGCGAAGGATCAATAGGAGGAAAAGCGAGAGGACTTGCATTTATAAACAGCATAATTAAGGACAATAAACTATTTAACAAATTTCCTGATGTGCTCATTACAATTCCTCGCACCGTCGTTTTAAGCACTGATATTTTTGATGAGTTCATGGATCAGAATAATCTCTATTCCATTGCTCTCTCTGACATTACTGATGATGAGATCCTAAATAGATTTATTAATGCGGAACTGCCCGGACATATCTACCAGGATTTATATGCATTTTTTGCAGTTTCACGACAATACCCCATCGCCGTGCGTTCCTCAAGTAAACTGGAAGATTCACATTATCAGCCATTTGCTGGCATATATTCCACCTATATGATCCCAAGGCTTCCTGATAATAAGCAGATGGTTAAGATGTTATCTGATGCTATCAAAGAAGTTTATGCCTCTGTTTATTACAAGGCCAGCAAAGCATACATGACAGCCACATCAAATGTTATAGATGAAGAGAAAATGGGGATCATTCTTCAGGAAGTCTGTGGTAACCGTCATGGAGAAATATTTTACCCCACATTATCGGGTGTTGCACGATCGATAAACTATTATCCGATTGGTTCGGAGAAAGCTGAAGACGGAATAGTCAATATCGCATTTGGTCTTGGTAAATTGATTGTTGAAGGTGGATTATCTCTCAGGTTCTCACCAAAATATCCCAAAAAGATCTTTCAGCTCTCATCTCCTGAATCCGCATTGAGAGACTCACAGAAAGAGTTTTGTGCTCTTGATCTGAATGTCAATAGCTTTGTTCCCTCAACAGATGATGGTGTTAATATACTTAAGATCGAAGTTAAGGATCTTGAAAATGAGGCTGCTTTAAAGCATATTGCTTCTACTTACGACAGGAATAATAATGTACTTCGTGATGGAATTAGTTACCCGGGTAAGCGGGTAATTACCTTCTCGAATATACTGCAGCATAAGACATTTCCTCTTGCAGAAATTTTGAGCACACTTCTTGATATCGGTCAGCAGGAAATGAATAATCCAATTGAAATTGAATTTGCTGCTAATCTTGAAACACCGGCAGGTACGCCGAAAATTTTTAATTTTTTACAGATAAGACCAATCGTTCACACCGAAGAGACACACAGCATCAACCTTGATCATATAAAACATGAGAACACTATAATCTATTCAGAATCAGCCCTTGGGAATGGAATTTTTAAGAATATTCACGATCTGGTTTATGTTAAACCTGAATCATTCAATGCTGTAAATAACAAAAGTGTTGCTGTAGAAATTGAAAAAATAAACGCATTATTCGTAAAACAGGGAATAGGATATGTGCTTATCGGTCCGGGAAGATGGGGTTCAACAGATCCCTGGCTGGGAATACCGGTTAAATGGCCACAAATTTCCGCTGCCAGGATCATTATTGAATCTGGTTTAAAGAATTACAGGATAGATCCAAGTCAGGGGACTCATTTTTTTCAAAACCTGACTTCGTTCAGAGTTGGATATTTCACTATTAATCCATACATAAATGAGGGCTATTATGATGTTGACTTTTTAAATAGGCGTGATGTGGTTTATGAAGACGCCTTTATCAGGCATGTTAGGTTTGACAATCCTTTGGAAATAATGATAGATGGTAAAAAACACAGAGGTGTAATTTTAAAACCAGTCTGAATACTGAAATACCCTTTGTGCAACTTAGTGAAAACATTTATGTGCCTTTGTTGTAAAAAAACGTATTTCATTTAACCACAAAGGATCACTAAGTAAAACACAAGGTAGCTCAAAGGTTAAGAGGTGTATTGATAAAAAGATGTAACATTATTTTCAGAATGTTGCACTCTCTGTTATAATATCTCTGTTGATTTTTTTAATCAAACCCGATAGTACACATCCCGGACCGACCTCTGTAAAAGATGTTGCACCGTCTGCAATCATATTAACAATACTTTGAGTCCACTTTACCGGTGAAGTAAGTTGAGCAACAAGGTTAGTCTTTATAGATTCAGGATCAATGGAAGGTTTTGCATTAACATTCTGATAAACAGGACAAACAGGTTTGTTGAAAAAAGTATTCTTTATCGCCTCTTCAAGTTCCAGACGGGCTGGTTCCATAAGCGGTGAATGGAATGCACCGCCTACAGAAAGTTTTATAGCTCTTTTGGCACCCTTTTCCTTCAGAATATCTATCGCTTTATCGATTCCCTCGTTTGAACCTGATATTACTATCTGTCCGGGGCTGTTATAATTGGCCGGCACTACAATCTCATTAATGGAAGCACAGACTTCTTCGACAATTTTATCATCGAGACCAAGGATTGCTGCCATTGTGGAAGGCATTTTTTCGCAGGCTTTCTGCATAGCCATAGCTCTTTTTGAGACGAGAATAAGACCGTCGCTGAATGTAAGTGTTTTATTTGCTACGAGTGCTGAGAATTCTCCAAGTGAATGACCTCCAACCATATCAGGCTTAAAAGAATCGCCCATTACAGCAGCAAGAATTGTTGAATGAAGAAAAATAGCTGGTTGTGTAACCCTGGTCTGTCTAAGGTCTTCATCCGATCCGGTAAACATAAGATCAGTTATCCTGAATCCAAGTATTGAATTAGCATTTTCGAATAACTCTTTCGCAAGAGGTGATTTATCATAAAGATCTTTACCCATTCCTGTAAACTGAGCTCCCTGTCCCGGGAAAACATATGCTTTCATAAACATCTTCTTTTAATTTTTACACTATTATCAACGGGCAGCAAAAATAGAAAAATTGTTTTAATAGAATAATTTTTATTTCCCGCACATTAATAGTTCTATTTTCATCAGGAAATATCTGAATTATAAGAAACTGATTTATATTAGTGTAGTTTTGTGCCAATCAGATGCATAAATTCTTCCCGGGTTTGAAGATTATCGAGGAAGATCCCTGTAAATGCAGAGGTTGTTGTAACGGAGTTTTGTTTTTGCACTCCCCGGATCTGCATACAGAGATGTTGCGCCTCAATTACTACTGCTACGCCTACCGGATTTAGGCAATCCTGGATACAATCTCTTATTTGAGTAGTAAGTCTTTCCTGAACCTGTAGCCTTCGGCTGAATGCTTCAACCACTCGCGCAATTTTACTGAGGCCGGTTATATAACCATCAGGTATATATGCAACATGAGCTTTCCCGAAAAAGGGCAGCATATGATGCTCGCACATTGAGTACAGATCAATATCTTTTACAAGAACCATTTGTTTATACTCCTCTTTAAATTTTGCCGAGTTAATAATATTACACGGAATCTGTTGGTAGCCGTTTGTCAGAAAATAAAGAGCCTTGGCAACTCTGACGGGTGTTCCTTTAAGTCCTTCGCGATCGGGATCTTCACCAATAAGCTTTAGGACTTTGTAGTAAACGGAAGACATCTCTTCAAGGTTTTCACCGTCCCACGTTTCTATCTTATTGTAGCCATCATTTAAAACTCCACTGCCGTTATTTATTGATTCTACCTTTTTCGCCATAATATTCTATTGAATTATTTTCAGTTTCTTCAATTTTGACACAATACAGACTTGCCCCTTGTCTTTCGATAAAAGGATTTAATTCATCCCAGATAGCAACAGCAAGATTTTCAGTTGTTGCTATTTTCCCTTTCATAAATTCCACCTCAAGGTTAATATTCTTATGATCAATCTTGTTTATTATATTGTCGATAATCAGTTGTTTAAGAATATTAATATTCATAACGAAGCCATGTTCTTCAGAAGGCTCTCCTTTAACTGTCACCCATAAGTTATAGTTATGTCCATGCCAGTTAGGATTGGAACATTTTCCGAATATCTTAAGATTCAACTCATCGGACCATTCCTCCCTGAACATCCTGTGTGCAGCGCAGAATCTTTCTCGACGGGTCAGGTAAATCATAGTTTAGTAAATTTGTTATACAATATTAACCAATAATTTTGATCTTTATAAATCATAAAAACGATATATTTGATTTACTTTCATTCAATAAAGGCAAGTATTTAACAATGTCGTTCAAAATCTTGTATGTTACAGCCACCAGGACCGAAGCCGACAGCCTGAATAAAGTCAGTGACCTGATAAATCTTCCGGATATGATAGGTAGACTGGAACTAAACCTTCTGGTTACCGGAGTAGGGGCTGTCGCAACAGCATGGGCCATGAAACAATGGGTTACAATTAACGGGAAGCCTGATCTGGCTATAAACGGCGGGATTGCCGGAAGTTATAAAGATGAATATATTCCCGGCGATGTTGTTATGCCAGTTACAGACTGTTTCGGAGATACGGGGATAGAAGACGGCAATAATTTTTTTACACTTTACGAAGCTGGTTTAATTAGTAAGGATGAGTTCCCTTATAAGGATGGCCTTCTGCATTCAGATGTACGGTACAGTGATAAGATGAGGAGCTTATTAAGGCAAGTCAGGGCTATAACCGTCAACACTTCTACTGGTTCTGAAGTTTCAAAAATAAAGTTGTTGAAAAAATTTAATCCTGACATTGAGACGATGGAAGGCGCAACTTTTTTCTATATTTGTTGTATGGAAAATATTCCTTTTCTGGCGTTGAGGGCAATCTCAAACAGAGTAGAGCTTCGGAACAAGGATAACTGGAAAATTGCCCTTGCACTTAATAACCTGTCAGAAAAGCTTGTTGAAGTACTTTTAATGCTGTAGCGAAAATATGAGATTAACTTTGGGTTTTTCACCATGTCCTAATGATACATTCATTTTTGACGCAATGGTGCATGGCAGAATTGATACGGAAGGGCTGGAGTTTGATTATTTTCTTACCGATGTTGAGGAACTAAACAGAAAAGCACTGAGCTCAGATATTGATATTACAAAAATCAGCTATCATGCCTATGCTTTTGTTGCACAGAACTACTTTATTCTTGATGCAGGAAGTGCTCTTGGTCACCGGAACGGACCTTTGCTGATTAGTAAACGCAGGATTGGCATTTCTGAACTCCAGGGCCTGAGGATTGCTATTCCGGGCAAGTATACAACAGCAAATCTTCTTTTTAGCATAGCCTGGCCTGAGATTGTTAATAAGACTGAATATCTTTTTTCGAAAATTGAGGATGCACTTTTGAATGAGGAAGTTGATGCTGGTTTAATAATACATGAAACACGATTTACATATTACAGAAAAGGTCTTCATAAGTTAGCTGACATGGGGGAGTACTGGGAAGGACTTACAGGTCTCCCTATTCCGCTTGGTGCAATCATTATCAAAAGGGATATACCTGAGGATATTGCTCTTAAGGTTAACAGAGTTGTCAGGAGGAGCCTGGAGTATGCTTACAAAGATTCATTTGCTTCTTATGATTTTGTTTCCGGCAACGCAAAGGAGATGGACAGCACTATTATGAATAATCATATTAAGCTTTTTGTGAATGAATATACTCTTGATCTTGGCAGCAAAGGAAGAGAGGCGATTGTCGAATTATTCAGGATTGCTTTAGAAAAAGGAATTATTCCTGCTTTGCCTGATCGTATATTTCTTACTACGCTTTGATGCGTTCGTATTAAAGATTTATGATTTGAACATAGATCGTATTTTGTTGTTTAAGTTTTATGTTCCTAAGTACTAATCAAAAATGAAAAATCATGGCATTTGAACTACCAAAACTTCCGTACAAGCTTGATGCACTTGTTCCGTACATAAGTGAAGAAACGCTTGATTATCACTATGGTAAACATCACCAGGCATATGTTAATAACCTGAATGGTTTAATTCAGGGTACTGAGTTTGAAAAAGCCGATCTTGAAACCATTATTAAAAAAGCTGAAGGCGGCATTTTTAATAATGCTGCTCAGGTTTGGAATCATACTTTCTATTTTGAATCCTTTGCTCATGATGGCAGACGAGTTCCAAAAGGGGATATTGCTGAAGCAATTAATCATTCATTTGGTTCATTCGAAGCATTTAAAGAACAATTTAATAAAGCTGCTGCCACCCTTTTCGGCGCTGGATGGGCATGGCTGACAAAAAAGGAAGATGGCACACTACAGATACTTCAGGAATCAAATGCTGGAAACCCACTTCGTAAAGGGCTCAAGCCTTTGATAACCTGCGATGTATGGGAACATGCTTATTACATTGATTATAGAAATAAAAGGCCAGATTATATAAAATCTTTTTGGGAGATTGTTGACTGGGACCTTGTTTCAAATCGATTCTGATGGTCCTTATTGGCAAAATGTAAGGAGAGATAAGTAAAAACAATTTCTTAATAGTTTACTTTTCGATTAACAACAATTCTGATTATGAACCTTAAAGAACTGATGACAAAAGCACGGTCTTATCGTCGTTTTGATGAATCATACCATATTGATGCCAGCATAATAGAATCCTTTATCGATCTTGCACGTTTGTCTTCCTCAGGGGCAAATAAACAACCTCTGAAATATCTGTATTACAACTCTTCAGGTGATTGTGAAAAAATATTTCCCTACTTGGCCTGGGCTGGATACCTTACGGAATGGCCCGGACCTGATAAGGGAGAGAGACCAACATCTTATGTTATAATTCTGGGCGACAAATCAGTAACGGAAATTTTCGGTGTTGATCACGGAATAGCTGCTCACAGTATTCTTCTTGGTGCAACTGAAGCAGGCCTGGGTGGTTGTATTTTAGGATCAATCAAACGTGATGAACTCAGCGACGAACTTTCTATACCTGATAATTTTGATCTACTCCTTGTTGTAGCTCTGGGCAAACCGGTCGAAAATGTAATTATTGAGGATGTAAAAGATTCCGATGTTAAATACTGGAGAGATAGTAAAAATAACCATCATGTGCCCAAGCGGAGTTTAAAAGAAGTAATTATCAAATTGTGATACTCTTGTTATGTCAGGAAAACGCATCTTTGTAGTAACTCTCTTTTCTTTTTTTCTGATACTATCTGTTTTTGGGCAGGAAAATGAAAATCAGGAAGGCAGGATTCTTTTTCATGGTATTGTGAAGGATGCAAAAACATTTTTCCCTATCTCAAATTCACAAATTATAATAAACCGTGTATTCACTACAGTAAGTAGTGGTGATGGTACTTTTTCCTTATTCGTTAATAGAAATGACTCGGTCATCTTCAGGCACCTGGGATATAAGCCCACATTAATGTATATAAGTGATACCCTGGCAGGAAAGGATTTTATAGCAGGAATCTATATGAATAGTGATACTTTATCTATCGGGGAAGTTGTTATAGTTCCGAGATTTATAAATCTCAAATCAGCAATAATGAATGCACCGAGTAAGGTTCCTTCAAGGATGGACAATGCCAGGTATAATGTAGCTATTTCTGCTTACCAGGGACGTATTTCTCAGGGAAAACTTGGAGATCCCTCAGCGAACTATAATATGATTCGCCAGAGGGAGACGGTTAATGCTATTGAGAAAGGGGGTATCCCATCTGACAGAATAGTTGGCATCAGTCCATTATTGCTGGTTCCTGCTGCTTATCTCCTGATCCATGGTGTGCCTGAAAAACCTGCTCCTATAGAAAAGAAACTTTCTGATGCGGAACTTGATCTCATTCAGATTAAATACTATGAATCTATTAAGCATCGCAAGTAAGAAGACAGACGCGCGGCTCACGACTCAGGATACAAGTTGGAGAAACACTTTGATATTCTGTGAATCGTGTGCCGTGCGTCCTTTTTATCCTTTATAAAATATTGCCTTGATAATGTGACTTGCCATCTTGGGGTTTTCCTGAAGACGGCGGGTTGAATATCCAAACCATTGTTTCCCGAATGGTACATAAACTCTCATTGTATAACCTGAATTTACAATGCTTTCACGCAGTTTTGGCGTTACTCCGTATAACATCTGAAATTCATACAATTCTTTTGCAACATTATATTTTTTGATAAGCTCAATCGCACCTTCGATGAGAGGTTTATCGTGTGTAGCAATACCAACAAAGATTTTATTCCTGAACATGAATTCAAGATCTTCAAGATAATGGTGGTTGATCTCCTCGTATTTTTTAAACGCGATTGACTCGTGTTCAACATAAATTCCTTTACAAAGCCTGAAATTTACCGGAGTCAGCGGACTGTTAAGGTCCAGCATTTGTTCCAGATCTTTTAGAGTTCTCCTTAAATAGGCCTGGATAACGAGACCAACATTTGCAGGAAATTCAGCTTTCAGTCGGCGGAATAAAGCTATCTCATCATCAGTACAAGGAGAATCCTCCATATCAATTCTGATGAATCCGTTGAATTCAGAAGCTTTTGCAACAATCTCCCTGATGTGTTGATAGCAGATCTCCTTGTCGATCAACAAACCAAAACTCGTCGGTTTAAGAGAAAAATTCCCATCAATGTGATTTCTGAGGGATACCTCTATTAAATTAAGGTACTCATTTTTATTTGCCTCTGCTTCGTCGAGAGATTTTATAAATTCCCCAAGAACATCTAACGTAACTTTTATATTTTTGCTGTTCAGTTCTTTGGACACCCGCATTGCGTCGTCAATAGTTTCTCCGGATATATATGATTTTGAAAAAATCCATATAAATTTCTTCGGGAAATAAGGCAGAATTGCTGCGATTAATTTGTTGAACATAATTTGAATTTTATATCTAAATAATTTAACTTTCTTTTTCTCTGATTCAGAATGCTAATAAAACAGATATCAAATTATTTTTTAATGACCTTTGTCATTACCGGAACATGAAAATAGCATGAATTCTTATATCTTGAAGAAATTTTTCATATAATGCAACCTTTTATTTTTTTGGAAAGTCTTAGAAATGTCCTCAGTTTATGATGAGCGATCAGCAAATAATAGAGTTGTGTGCAAGGCATGACAGAAAAGCGCAACAATTACTGTACGATAAGTATTCGCGCCTGTTACTCGGTGTCTGTCTCAGGTATGCAACCGATAGAGCTGAAGCTGAGGATATTTTGCAGGACAGTTTTTTGAAAATATTTTTTAATATAAAAGATTTTACTGGATCGGGTTCTTTTATAGGATGGTTAAGGAAGGTTGCTGTTAATACGGCAATAACACATTATCATAAAAATCTCAAATACAGGTATCATGTTGAGATTGAGGAATATGTGTCAGTTGAAACAGGAGTCACTAGTTTTGAGGAGGATTTTTTTACTTCCGATGAACTGTTTAAGGTGTTGAATGAATTACCTGCCGGTTACAGAATGGTTTTCAACCTGTATGCCGTCGAAGGTTATAAACATAAAGAGATCGCTGAGATGCTCGGTATAGATACAAATACATCTAAGTCGCAGTATAGCAGGGCGAAAGCTGTAATAAGAGATAAAATTGAAAAACTTGGAAAATTGAGAAGTAGTTACTCAGATAATAGCTGACATATTTAAATAGCAGATCAGGATAAATTGAAAACAAAAAAGCAAAATATTAATTTAAGGAAGTTGTTCAGGAAAAAGCTGGAAAATGCCGAAGTAACACCTGATGCTGAGATCAGATCAATACTTATGAAGCGTGTAGCCAGGAAAGAATTCATGTATTTTAATCCTGCAAAACTGAATATCTACTACCTTGGAGGAATTCTTATAACAGGAATTATTACAGCTGTTTTACTCCTTTCAGGTTCCGGCAACTCCTTAAACTTAAATTCTTCAGATACTTCAGGTAAATTGAACAAAACTGATACCATCAGTCATTTACAGATTCTGCAGGAAAATCCAGTTAAGATAGATTCACAGAATTCAAATAAAACTAATATTAAATCATTAAAAATATCCGGATCTTCCAAACTTCCTCTTAAGCCACTGAGCTCAGTTAAAGAATCAGTTGAGTTACATATAGATACGACTCCTATTCCAACAATTATCAGAAACTCATTTTCTAATTCTATCCTGATCCCTAAAGTCATTACTGATGATAAAAAGCTTCAGAGCAGATTCAAAAAGGAAATATCTTTTATTTATGTATCTGAAACCTCTGGTTGCGCTCCACTTAAAGTAAAGTTTCACAATGTGTCAACTTCATATGATTCGTGCAGGTGGACATTTGGTGATGGAGGATATTCGGACAAGACAGATCCTGAATGGATATTTGATGTTGAAGGGGAATATAAAGTCATTCTGAAAGTATTCACTCCAGGAGGGAAATTTTTGACATCATCTGTGTTAGTGACAGTACATCCGCGGCCGAAAGCTCATTTTGAAATCACACCTGACAAGGCTAACCTTCCCGATGATGAGATTAGATTTATGAATTATTCAACTAATGCAGTCCGGTCTTTGTGGGATTTTGGGGATGGAACAACTTCTGATCTTTTTGAACCACGTCATGTTTATACAAAATTCGGTAAATACAATGTCAGACTTGTGGTATTTTCAGAATGGGGTTGCTCAGATTCTCTTACTGTTTTAAATGCATTTTCCGGTTCGGAATATTATATTGAATTTCCTAATGCTTTTATCCCAAATATACAAGGTCCTACGGGAGGCTTATATTCATTAAAGAGTGATGAAAGCGCACAGGTGTTTCATCCTTCATTTTCAGGTGTTTCTGACTATCAGTTAAAGATATTTAGTAAACTGGGAATCCAGATTTTTGAAAGTAATGATATAAATTTAGGTTGGGATGGCTATAATAATGGACAGTTAAGCGAGCCTGGCGTTTATATCTGGAAAGTCCGTGGAAAATTCAGAAATGGTGAGCCATACATAAAAATGGGTGATGTAACTCTGCTTAAGAACTAATATTCCTAAGCTTCTGCACTAAACAAAATCTCGACCTGCTTTCCGTCCGGAAATATCAGATATTCATCTTAATTCTTTCGGCTTCCCGTAAAATATTTACGGTTAGACGTATCTTTTAGCTATAAAATTCGTTAAATTATATTAGATTTTAATTTCATTTAACTATTTTCGTCAGTATTAACCTAACTGGATCTATTTTGGTGAAGCGGATCATATATTTATTAGTACTGTCATTCATCATATTTACAGATAGTTATGGTCAGGATCCAACATTCTCCCAGTTTTACGCAAATGCACTGTATCTTTCTCCTTCCTTCGCCGGAGCAACTTCACAGTACAGATTTGCAATGAATTACAGAAATCAGTGGCCTGCCGTACCCGGCGTTTTTAATACATACAGCATCTCTTTCGACAAAGCTCTTACTAATTTCAATTCAGGCATCGGTGTACTGGCTACTTATGATGTTGCAGGATCGGGAAATCTGAGTACAACAAATATAGGGCTACTTTATTCTTATGATTTTAATATTAATAAGGATTGGCATATACGACCAGGGGCTGAATTTAAATTCTACTATCTTGGGTTAGATATTGGTAAACTTGTCTTTAACAGTCAGATAACCGGTAGTGGTACAACCCCATCCGTTACACCTCCTCCTTTCGATAATGTAGCCGACGTTGACTTTGCAACTTCTGCTCTGGTTTATAATGAGAGAACCTGGGGAGGAATTACGCTCGATCATCTTCTGACTCCTAAAACATCTTTTTATGGTGATGATGCAACCGTTCCGGTTAAAATCAATCTATATGGAGGTACACAGATTCTTAAAAGAACCCGGTTACGTCAGAAAAGTCAGGAGGTACTATCGGTTGCAATAAACTTTCAAAAACAAGGGAAATTCTACCAATCTGATATAGGACTATATTATTATAAGGATCCGATAATTTTCGGTGTATGGTACAGGGGAATACCTTTTGCCACTTCTCAGGCCGGAGATGCAATCATTGGTCTGATTGGAATAAAAACCAGCCAGCTTCATATTGGTTATAGCTACGACTTTACTATTTCCAATCTGATTGGTTCAACTGGAGGTGCTCATGAAATCTCTCTTGTCTACGAATTCAATAACCTTTCTTTAGGCCAGTTGAAAAAAAGAGTAAAGGCTATCCCTTGTCCGGAGTTTTAGCATCACAGGCTATACGGCAATCTATTAATGATGGTAATACCCTTTACTCCATTGCTCCTTTGTGCCATTAAGTTTTTTTGCCATTAATAATTCAAAACTGGCTTAAAATTGTATATGCGTGTAACTGTCATTTATTTATTTGTTTATATTTGCGCCTGACTAATGTTTAACAAATATTCAATTTGAAATGAAGAAGCTATCTGTAATTCTGTATGTTGTTCTGTTCCTGGCTGTGGCAGGTCTTTATTTTTTACATTTTTCAGGAAATAAAAAAAACATGAAAAGTGTAACTCCAATGAATAATAGCGGATCTCCGTCAACAGGGATTGCCTATATTAATATCGATACAGTTATTTTTAAGTTTGATATGTTTCTGGATAAGAGAAACGAATTGTTGTCAAAACAAAAAAGCGCGGAAGCAGAACTAAATTCAAAAGGGAGTCAATATCAGAAAGATGCAAAGGATTATCAGGATAAAGTAAACAAAGGACTGGTTACAAGAGCTACCGCAGCCCAGATTGAACAATCGCTTGTTCAGCAGCAACAGGATCTTGTATCGTTGCGTGATAAACTTCAGTCAAACCTGGCAGAAGAAGAACAGGTAATGAATCGTCAGGTACTCGAATATATTACAAAATTCCTTGAGGAAAACAAATCTGAATTTAACTATCAGTATATTCTTGGAAAAAGTTTTGGAAGTGTGGTTCTTTACAGTGATAGTTCATTGGATATAACACCAAAGGTTCTCGACGCCATTAATAAAAAGTATAAGGCTGAGAAGAAATAAGCATAATGGGTTTTGCCTCAACCTATCTGGAACAAAGAGCTTTGTTCCCCCAAAAAATCAGTGAGGCACCTGATAAGGAGACAGGTATTATTGTAGTTGTTCCTGCATACAATGAACCGGGAATAAGCAAATTACTTGATTCTCTTATAACCTGTACTGAACCGGAATGCAAAACAGAAGTCATAATTGTCATAAATGCTCCGGATAATGCAACCCCCGAAAGTATAGAGAATAATACAAAAACCTTAAACAATATTGAAAGCTGGAAGAAAAAAAACAATCACTGTTTCTTCCGGCTTTTTGCTTTTATAGTTGCACAGAAAACTATAAGTGGGTGGGGAGTTGGTCTTGCACGAAAGACAGGAATGGATGAGGCAATTCGTCGTTTCAATTCCATTAATAAACCTTACGGGGTCATTATCAATCTCGACGCAGATTGTACCGTTGATCGGAATTATTTTAAAGCTGTATGCAATGAATTGTTCAAACGGGAGGACCGCAAAGCTTGTTCAATCTATTTTGAACATCCTCTTTCAGGTGACGGTCTTCAGGAAAGTGAAATTAAATATATTACATTCTACGAGTTGCATCTGCGCTACTATTTTCAGGGACTTTACTTTTCAGGGTTTCCCTATGTCTTTCACACTGTCGGATCAGCAATTGCAGTAAAAGCCCTGACGTATATCAAGGCAGGAGGCATGAACAGGCGGCAGGCTGGAGAGGACTTTTATTTTATACAGAAGCTTGTTCCTGCAGGCGGCTATTTTAACTTAAATTCCACCACAGTCTATCCGTCACCAAGAGCTTCATTGAGAGTGCCATTTGGTACAGGTGCTTCAATAGGTAAACTTAAAGCTGATAAAAGTTCAACGTTTATGACTTATAATGTACAGGCATTTAAAGAATTACAGATATTTTTTGAACTTAAGGATATTTTTTTTGAGACCGGGTATAAGGAACTGCTTAAACACTTTGAAATGGTTCCGGATGGTCTTAAGCATTTCTTAGATAAAGAAGATTGGGTTGAAAAAGTTATGGAGATAAAAAACAACACCTCAGGAATTTTGTCCTATAAGAAAAGGTTTTATGGCTGGTTTAATATGTTTAAAATTGTAAAATATCTGAATTTCATCCATACTGATTATTTCGAAAAGATACCCGTCGAAATAGCTGCCTCCGAATTACTAGCCGCAAGAGGTATTGATTTTGATATAAAAGAGCCTCTGGATTTACTCCTGTATTACAGGTCATTGGAAAAAATCAAGTGAATTCTTCCTAAAGTCTTTCGATATCTGCAATCCAATAATCTAAATCATTAAGAAATCTTATTTGTTTTTCCTGGTAATCTTCCGGTCTTCTGATGGAGTAAGGATTAAATACAGGTCCTCATCTGGCTTCTTCATATGGTATTGCTCTCTGGCAAATTTCTCAAGATTTCGGTTATCAGTTTTCAATTCATGCAATTTCTGTTTGTCTTCTTCAACCCGTTTGATATAGTATTCTTTATCTATTTTGAGCTTATGTAACTCCTTCATTTCTTTATACCTGGTAATAAGGTTATTAGAATCCAACAGAGAAACCCAGATCACAAAAATAATGATGGTCAGGACGTATTTATTCCTGAATATTGGTGGGATTTTCTCTATAAAACTAAACCTGATTATCATGGCACAAACCTACAATTTTTTTTTTAACCGCCGCTCATAAGATATATCATCTGTACATTATCACCATTATGGATAAAAGTATTATCGTAGTTATCTTTTGAAATTAATGTTCCATTGATTTTTATGATTCTCATTTTAAACGAAAACTTATTAAGCAGGAGAAAATCATTAACGCTTAATGACTCCTTCATAAATTCTTCCTCTCTGTTATTTAATAGAATTTTCATTAATATATTGATATTCAATTATATAATATTCATAAGGTATTCGATTACTATGTTAGCCTGCATATTAGCTACAATTCCGACACGAGTTGCTACAGCTGGTAAACTATCAGATACTTCTGAATTTTCATCTCCGCAAACATACAATGTATCATCTATTTTTCTGGAAGTGAGATCATTGGTCCTTCCCCATCCCGCCATTCCTGATCCTACTACCAGGGGAATGCCTGGCATTTTTATCTGAACAGTTTCGATCAGCATCCCTTTCATGGCTGCGCTGTCTAATGCTTCGACAATAATATTACAACCTGAAAAGATTTCAGAAATATTACTACTGTCCAGCTTTTTCTGATGAATAATTACATGGACCTCAGGATTAATTCGTGCAATATTTTCTTTCAGGGCAACTGTTTTCATAAGACCAATCTGGTCGTTGAAATAGTATTGTCTGTTTAGATTCAGTTCTTCAATGACATCAAAATCAGAAATAACCAGAGTGCCGACACCACTTCTGGCAAGTGCAACCGCACAGTTTGAACCAAGGCCTCCTGCTCCGGCAATTCCGACCCTGAATTTTGAAAGATGAGCGCTAATCTCAGAGAATCTCATTTATGCCTGGGGTCATTTTATTCATTATTCAATTATCACTGCGAAAGATAAGAACCTTTTAATGTTTTTACAAGGTGGCTGTTGGTTAAATCAGCAAATGAAAAAGATAACTTTGTGATCATTATCATACTAAAACAGCCAATATTATTTTAATTTTGATGTTATCTATCATAAGTATACAAGCTTATAATACTTTAAATTATGGACACAGAGTCAATAAAATCGCAACATAAACTTTTAAAAGGATGGGATTATAAATGGACCCCGCTGGATAAAGGTTATACAGATAAGATCCTTTACATTAATGTAGGTACGACAGAAATAAAAGATAAGGATGTTCCGCTTGTAATGAAAGAAAAATTCATAGGTGGAAAAGGATATGGACTGCGGCTTCTCTGGGATGGTACCAAACCTGAAACAAAATGGGATGATCCTGAAAATGAGATAATTATATCTTCAGGTCCGATCGGGGGTATAACTCAATATTCAGGAACAGGTAAATCGCTGGTAGTCACAATTTCGCCTCAGACCAACTCTGTAATGGATAGCAATGTAGGTGGATTTTTTGGACCCTTCCTTAAATTTTCAGGGTTTGACGCAATAGAGATCCAGGGAAAAGCAGAGAAAGATGTTATTGTCTTCATTGATGGTATAAATCACAGGGTTGAAATTTTCGAAGCTCCTGCAGAAGCTGTTGACAGCCATGTTTTGGGAGAACAATTAACAGATATGTTTGCTGATAATGACAGTGAGAAAAAATATATCGGGGTAGTTTCCACAGGATCAGCAGCTGAACATTCATTGATCGGCATGTTAAACTTTAGTTTTTATGATTTAAAAAGGAAAAAGGTTCGGTTTAAACAGGCAGGAAGAGGCGGCATTGGGTCAGTATTTCGTAATAAAAAGATAAAAGCTCTTGTGTGTAAGATTCCGGGGGTAAAAGGCAATCTTAATAATGTTGTCGACCTTGAGGCTATAATGGAGAGAGGTAAGAGATTTAACAGGGAAATACGCGAACTGGACGCCAAACAGTGCCAGATGAGAGAGATCGGAACAGCTCATCTTATGGAGGTAATGAATGATCATGACCTGCTGCCTGTTATGAATTATAAGTTTGGAAGCCATCCCGATTCTTACAAGATAGATTCATCAGTGTGGAAAAGCCATTTCACGCAAAATATACCAGATGGTTGTTGGATCGGATGTAATATGTCGTGCAGTAAAGGTATCGATGATTTTGTTTTGAAAACGGGTCCTTATAAAGGGCAGAAAGTTATTGTGGATGGTCCTGAATATGAGAACGCTGCAGGACTTGGGTCGAATTGCGGAATTTTCGATCCTGAATATATAATTGAAACAAATTTCTATTGCGATACCTATGGGATCTGTACTATAACCTGGAGTACGCTTACAGCATTTATAATGGAATGCTATCAGAACGGAATTCTGAATAAGGACAGGACTGGTGGCCTTGATCTGAACTTTGGAAACTCTGTAGCTGCTCTTGAATTGTTGCACCAGCTTTCCAGGGGAGAAGGATTCGGGAAAATTGCCGGCACAGGCGTTCGAAGAATGAAAGAACTATTCATAAATAACGGATGGGGCGAGGCTGCATTTCTGAACGACATAGGAATGGAAAACAAAGGTCTTGAGTATTCACAGTATATGTCGAAAGAATCACTTGCCCAGCAAGGTGGTTTTGCTCTTACAAATAAAGGTCCGCAGCATGACGAAGCCTGGCTGATATTCATGGATATGGTAAATAACCAGATACCAACATTTGAAAATAAAGCTGAAGCCCTTCACTATTTCCCTATGTTCCGCACCTGGTTCGGACTTGTCGGGCTTTGTAAACTTCCATGGAATGACGTTGAGCCGGAAAATAATGCCCAGACTGATGAACCTGCAAAAGTACCTGAGCATGTTGATAATTATGTGACTATTTATAAGGCAGTTACGGGTAGGGAGTTTGACAAAAAAAGACTGGTGGAAGATTCAGAACGGGTTTATAATTTTCAAAGGGTCTTTAATCTCAGGCGTGGATATGGAACGCGTATTCACGACCGACAACCATATCGGGCCGCAGGACCTGTTACAACAGAAGAATACGAATCAAGATCGGAGCGATATGATAAACAGCTCATGCAAAAGGTTGGATTCGACCCCGAAGGAAAAACAACAATTGAAAAGATGAGGGTTTTGCGGAAATATCGTGAGAATCAGTATGAATCACTGATAGATGCAGTTTATCTCAGAAGAGGATGGAATAAAAACGGTGTTCCTAAGATCGAATTTCTTAAAAAAATAGGAATGGACTTCCCTGAAGTAATTGAGGTAGTTAAAGATTTTCAGTAAAAATACAATTTAGAGACGCTCAACATTTGCGTCTCTAATTTACTCCGGAAGACAATTACAGAATTTTTAACATGAAAACTTACATCTCTTTCCTTCGAGGCGTTAACATGACCGGCCATAATAAGATAAAGATGACCGACCTTTCTGCATTGTATTTTAAACTTGGAATAGCGGATGCTGAAACATATATTCAGAGTGGAAATGTTATTTTCAGCGAAATTGGGAGCATCCCACCTTCGGCTCTTTCTGTAAACCTTGAGCAGGCAATTCTTGAGAGGTTTAATTATATCGTTCCGGTTATGGTCAGAACAAGAGAGGAAATGAACAATTTATTTTTCACTAATCCATTCCTTGGAGAAAAGGATTTTGATCCTTCAAAAATGGCAGTTATCTTTCTTCATGATGAACCTTCCGCAACTCAGATTCAAAAAGTTGCAAATGTTGACTACCCGCCCGATAAATTTATAATAGCTGGCAGGGATATATTTATTTATTGCCCGAATGGTTTTGGAAGGACAAAACTTTATACTAATTATTTCGAAAATAAAATGGGGGTATCCGGTACCGCCAGAAACTGGAAAACAATAATCACCATATTGGATATTGCAAAGAAAAAATAATATTGCCATTATTGTTGTAGAGACGCCCGATCCGGGCGTCTCACAGATCAAATGATATTTTTATTTTAATTTGAGACGCCCGGATCGGGCGTCTCTACAATTATTATACTGCATTATTGGGGTCTCTGCAAAGCATTTATTAATTTTGTGTCTTTTCGCGGCAGTCTTTACTAATTATTAATTTATGAGAATCTTAAGTATTATGTTACTGGCAATATTAATTCACCCATCTGACTCTTCGAGTCAATCCCCGGCTGGTAAAAAAGAACTGATTATTTTTCATGCCGGATCGCTGGCAGTGCCATTAAAAACTATAGCTCAGGAATATGAGAAGCAAAATCCTGATACCAGAATATTCCTTGAATCAGCAGGTAGCCTTGTTTGTGCAAGAAAGATTACAGAACTTAAGCAACCCTGTGATATAATTGCCTCCTCTGATTATTTCGTTATCAACGAGCTTCTTATACCCGATTATGCAAGCTGGAGCATACGGTTTGCCACCAATGAGATCGTAATTGCCTACCAGGAAAAATCAAAATATTCAAAAGAAATAAACTCGCATAACTGGATGGATATCCTTCAGAAAAATGATGTGATCTATTCAAGATCTGATCCGGATTCCGATCCGTGTGGTTACAGAACCGTATTCACATTTTTGCTGGCAGAGAAGTATTATAACAAACCCGGATTGGCTGAAAAGTTAGAATCTAAGAACAGAGAATACATCCGGCCGAAGGAAGTGGACCTTGTTTCGCTGATGGAATCTGATGCTATTGACTATATGTTTCAGTATAAGTCAGTGGCTATACAACACAGATTAAAATACATTGAACTCCCAAAAGAAATTAATCTCTCAGATCCTTCAAAAAATGATATTTATTCATCAGTGAGTACAGAGGTTGCAGGCAGTAAGCCGGGGTTAAAAATGAAAGTAAAGGGAGATTATATAAACTACAGCATTACCATCCTTAATAATGCACCTCAGAAAGCAGAAGCTATTAATTTCCTGGAATTTATGTTGGGTTCGGAAGGAATGAATATCTTCAGAGAAAATGGACAGGAACCCATAATACCTTTTATCGCAGAACCCATTGAAAAACTGCCGGCACAGTTGTTAAAATATTCAAATGTGACAAAAAAGAAGTAATTTTAAGATGAGGAAGAACAGCATATTTACATGGATAGTGATACTCCTGTCATCTTTAGTGCTGTTATTCATTCTTGCTCCCCTGGCAGGTATGTTTATTCATACTGGAAAGGCCGAGTTTCTTGAAACAATAAAAGACAAAGAGGTTCACCAGAGTGTATGGCTTACACTCTGGGTTTCTTTTGCTGCCACTTTATTATTCTCAATTGGCGCTGTCCCGTTTGCATGGCTTCTTGCACGTAAAAAGTTTCCGGTTAAAAACTTCGTTCAGGGCATTATTGATCTTCCTATTGTGCTCCCTCATACGGCTGCTGGTATAGCTTTGCTAGGATTCATCTCAAGAGATGGGTTTCTTGGTAAAATTGCTTCTTTTCTGGGAATAAACCTGGTAAATCATCCCGCAGGAATAGCTCTTGCCATGGCATTTGTGAGCTTACCTTTCCTTATTAATGCCTCACGCGATGGGTTTGCTGCAGTTCCGGAGAGACTCGAGAAAGCAGCCCTTAACCTGGGAGCCAGTCATACTAAAGTTTTTTTCACAATTTCACTTCCTCTTGCATGGCGAAGTATTATAACAGGATTTGTTATGATGTTCGCCAGGGGAATGAGTGAATTCGGAGCCGTTGTAATCATTGCTTACCATCCTATGATTGCACCTGTTCTGATATATGAGCGGTTCAGTTCATATGGACTTAATTATGCCCGTCCGGCTTCTGTCTTTTTTATCCTTGTAGCCCTCCTGTTTTTAATAGGTTTAAGGCTTCTCTCTTTAAAAAGAAAGGAAAAATATATAAATACCGATGCTCAGACTGATTAATATTTCCAGAAAACTTGGCGATTTTGCCTTAAAGGATATTAACCTCGAAGTATCCGATGGACAGTACTATGTCCTGCTGGGCAGATCGGGATCAGGAAAAACGCAGCTTCTTGAGCTTATTGCAGGGCTGGGACATCCTGACACAGGGAAGATTATACTCGATAATGAAGATATTACCAAACGGCGTATTCAGGATAGAAGAGTCGGAATAGTTTTCCAGGATTATGCTGTCTTTCCTCATATGACTGTTTTTGGAAATATTGCTTACCCCTTAAAGTTAAGGAACGAACCTAAAAAGAGTATTGCAGAAAAGGTGGAAAAAGCTGCAAACGCCATGAATATTAATCACATTCTGGAACGAAACCCCGAAAAGCTTTCCGGTGGTGAGCTGCAAAGAGTTGCTCTGGCAAGAACCCTTATTACTTCACCCAGGCTTTTGTTGCTCGACGAATCTCTCTCTTCACTTGATACCTCGCTCAAAGATGATCTGAAAAGATTATTAAGAAACCTTAACAAATCTGGTCAGACTATTATTCATGTTACGCACGATTATGGAGATGCAATCAGCCTGGCAAAGAGGGTAGGAGTTATTCATAATGGCAGAATAATACAGGATGGCTCTGTAGATGAGGTATTTAATAATCCGGCAAACCGTTTTGTCGCAAGGTATGCGGGAATACGGAATTTTTTCAAAGTTAATATAGTACATGAGAATGGTTTATCTTTTGGCGTAACTGAACACAATATAAGGTTTAAACTCAACGGTGTTTCAGCTGAAAATAACAGTCTTCTGCTGGTCAAGAGTGATGCAATCACAATTTCAAACCAGGAACATGAGGGAAAGGATCTTAATACAATAAAAGGGAAAGTATCCGAAATCATTCCATCCGAATTTGGGTTGGAGGTAACAATCGATGCAGGTGATTTGTTCTTTGTAAATATATCTGCTTCGGATAGACAAAAACTTTGTCTTGCTGAGGGAAATAGAGTATGGGTTAACTTTAATCAGAAAGATATTGTTGTTATAAACGGAACATAGTAATGACAGAAGTAAATGTTTAATGTATTACAGGCGATAGACGAGAGAAAAATAAAATTGAATACTGGTATCTAAGAATTTAAAATATTTATGATAACTTTTGAAGAAGCTTATAAAATCGTGATGAAGTCTGTATTTGAAACTGAAACGGAGACAATTCCGTTTTCAGATTCCAGCGGACGAATTCTTGATGAAGACATTCTGAGCGACATTGACATGCCTCCCTTTAACAGATCGGCAGTTGATGGTTTTGCCTGTCACAGGACAGATCTGAAAAATGATCTGGAAGTACTTGAGATAATTGCAGCAGGTGAGGTACCGAAAAAGAGAGTAGAAAAGAACCAGTGTTCAAAAATAATGACGGGGGCGATAGTCCCCGAAGGATGTGATGTTGTTTTTATGGTCGAGGAATCGCAAGATCTTCAAAACGGCAAAATCAGATTTACGGGAGATAACCCAAAGATGAATATGTCTTTTAGAGCTGAAGATGTCAGAACTGGTGACATAGTCCTTGAGAAAGGTAAATTCATTAAACCGCAGGATATAGCAATTATGGCTTCGGTGGGTCATACGGAGGTTCTTGTTAAAAAAAGGCCCGTTGTCGGCATAATCAGCACGGGTAGTGAACTTATCGAACCTGAAGTGAAACCAGCTGTTTCACAGATACGTAACAGTAATGCTTATCAGCTGAATGCCCAGGTTTTAAGAGCCGGAGGAATTGGTGTTTATTACGGTATCGCCCCCGATAATGAAACAATTACTTATGAAAAAATTGCAAACGCCGTTCATCAAAGCGACATTGTTATTATAACAGGTGGTGTCTCAATGGGTGACTTCGATTTTGTTCCCTCCGTCCTTGAACACGCCGGGGTAAAAATCCTTTTCGACAGGGTGAGGGTGCAGCCTGGAAAACCTACAACTTTCGGTATTCACCCCAAAGCTGTTATCTTTGGCTTGCCGGGGAATCCTGTTTCTTCATTCATTCAGTTCGAAATGTTGATAAGACCTCTCATAAACAAAATGATGGGATATAATTGGATACCAATCGAACAGAAGCTTCCACTTGCTATGGATTATGAAAGAAAATCATCAGACAGACTGGGGTTAATACCAGTTTATATTAACAAAGATATGGAAGTTGTGCCGGCTGATTATCACGGTTCAGCTCATATTGCTGCACTATCTTATTCCGATGGTATAATTGCTCTTCAACCGGGAATAAGATCTTTGACAAAAGGAGAAATTGTAAATGTTCGACAGATTTAACCGAAAACTGAATTATTTGAGAATATCTGTCACCGACAGATGTAATTTGCGTTGCACTTATTGTATGCCTGAAGAAGGGATTAAACTCTTTCGTCATGAAGATATTCTCAGCTTTGATGAAATTGCCGGATTCACCAAAGTGGCTGTGGCAAACGGAGTGACTAAAGTAAGACTGACAGGAGGTGAGCCCCTTGTAAGAAAAGGTGTTACAACGCTCGTCAGAATGATTTCAGATATCAAGGGTATAGATGATCTCTCAATGACTACAAATGGTACATTGTTGAAACAATATGCTAAGGAGTTAAGAAACTCAGGTCTTCACAGAGTCAATATAAGTCTCGATACAGTGGATCCTGAAAAATTCAAAGCTGTTACACGATTGGGTAATATTAATGATGTATTCGAAGGTATTAATGCCGCAAAAAGCGCCGGCCTTTACCCTATTAAAATCAATTGTGTCATCAAGGAATCCAAAGATGAAGAAGAAGCTAAGGCGGTCACCAGGTTTTGTAAAGAAAATGATCTGGAAATAAGATATATTCATCAGATGGATCTGGTGATGGGACATTTTTCGGTTGTTGATGGAGGTACCGGAGGTAATTGCTCATTATGTAACAGGTTAAGGCTTACTTCAAACGGGAAGCTCAAACCATGTCTTTTCAGTAATATTGAATTTGATATCAGGGATTTTGGCTTTGAAGAAGCAATTAAACGGGCTGCAGAATTGAAGCCCAGATGCGGATCAAAAAACGAAACAGGTGCATTTTATAATATAGGAGGTTGACTAATCATGGAAAAACTTACACACACTGACAATAAAGGAAAAGCGATTATGGTCGACGTTGGAGATAAGGACAATCAGCTGAGAATAGCAAAGGCAAGCGGACATATCTCCCTTGCCCCGGAAACGATAAAGCTTATCGAAGAGAATCTCCTTAAGAAAGGTGATGTTCTGAGTGTTGCCCAGGTTGCCGGGATCTCTGCAGCTAAAAAAACGTCCGACCTTATTCCTTTGTGTCACAATATAGTGCTAGACAATGTAAAAGTAAATACCATTCCTGATAAAACAGGTGTTAAGGTGGTCAGTGAGGTAAGATGTTTTGGAAAAACCGGAGTGGAAATGGAAGCACTAACAGCTGTTAGCATCGCTCTTCTTACAATTTATGATATGTGCAAAGCAGTTGATAAGAAGATGGTTATTGACAAAGTGAGTCTCACCGAAAAAACTAAAAAATGAACTTTCCTGAAAATTTTGAAGTACTGATAATTACTCTCAGTGACAGGGCTTACAAAGGCGAATATGAAGATTTGAGTGGTCCTAAGGTCAGACAAAAGATTGAAGAGTTTTTTACTTTGGCAGGATGGACTTTCAATGCTACTTTACGTCTTATTCCTGATAACCAGGCTATATTAAAGGATCTTTTATTGAGTGAATGCGATACTCAAAATATAATTATTACAACCGGAGGAACCGGAATCGGACCCAGGGATATTACTGTGGAGACAGTTCTCCCTCTTATAACAAAAGAGATCCCGGGGATAATGGAATTCATTCGGATCAAGTATGGTACAATAAACCCTAATGCACTCCTGAGCAGGTCGGTTGCAGGTATAATCGGTAATTCTTTGATTTATACTTTACCAGGTTCTGTAAGAGCTGTTGAGGAGTATATGAATGAGATAGTAAAAACCTTAAAACATACTTTTTATATGCAATACGGAGTTGAAAAACATACTTAACTGAGCAAAGGTTTGATGGTGCAAAGTAGTAACGCAAAACTTTATGATCGAAACGAAAAGCATAAGACTCCGGCTAATTGGAAAGCTTATTCAGAGTATTAGCAATTGAAGTGCCAATTACCCTGTCGAAGCGATCTTGCGGATTCCTGTAGTATACTAATACAACATAATCATTCTCTGTTTCGTAGTGGCTGCCTTCAAATAATGTTGCAGTTCCATTAATCCTGCCGTCTTTCAGAAAAACATATTCATAATTATACCAACCCTGCTTAAGAAGCATGGTGCCCTCGTATTGTCTTTTTTCAGAATTATAGGTCATCAAATTATTCTTATCAAAAGTCCAGTTATTCAGACTCCCGGATATATACATATTGCCTCCCTCTATCATCTGATCAGAAGGAAGTGTAAAATAGACATAAACATAATCTGCTTCTATTTCGGGTTTTTTCCCCTCCTGGAAAGCAATATAATACTTCCCGTTGAAATCCTTCCAATAGAAGTATGGTTTAAATTCCCTGTTATCGGAAGGGAGGAGATATACATTATAGTTTGGATTGACAAAATCTATACTCCTGACATATTCAGTCTTATAACGTATGCTTTTTATGTCGAAGTACCTGAACTCATTTCCTCCCTGGAAAATATTCTTGTTGGATAAAGAATTATAATTTAGTTGGTTATTGCCATACGATTCGGGTTTCAGGTTCTTTTTCGCATTATCCCATCTGCCATTCTGAAGAATAAAAGCAAATAAATCTCTGTACAGGTCATTAACGGTAAGGCCGGTATAATTTACAATAAAATCAACTTGCTGCTGAGTATTGCTTTCTTTCGTCATCTGAGGTCTGTGAACATTTACCGAAATTTGAGCAAGATCTTCTGTAACAATAAATCTTTGAGTTATTGCCGGTTCTTCAGGCTTGTCAGCAGGATAAATTTCAAGTATATAATTTCCTGATTTACTTAAGCTTACTCTGTCATTAGGGAAACTAAGGCTATAGTGAATGTAACTTACTGTAGTGTTAAATGAATTCATATAGTCTTCTATAGGATTTTCAGTGTATCCCTTCATATAATCATTTGGGAAAATATCGGATTTTTTCCAGTCTTTATCACAATGGATAAAAGTGTAGTAAAAAGTTTCAGCCTGATCACCAAGCAAGTCAAAATTCAGCACTAACTTCTCATTGCTGTTCAGTTTCATAATTGGGTAGGAGAGATTCCATCCATCTTTGTAAAGTTGAACAGTTTTGATCCTCTGATCAAAAACATGATTTGTATAATTAATAGAATCCGGATCGCTTGCAATAACCTGAGCTGTTGATAATAAAAGAAGAAATATAAAAGAGATTGATCTGTTCATAATATTATGCTAAAAGGCTTGTCTGCAAAAGTAGTTCAATTTTGTCATAATGGGAAAGGAATAATCAGATTGATAATTTTACACCGGAGAGTATCATAATACCGGCTTCTCAATGCCCGGGAAATAACAGAAATTTGTTTAATCATTGATAGTCAAGTCTTAAAAATATGGTTCCAATTCAGGTTAATTTCAGGTTATTTAAACAACATTGTAGTTCGATTGTTTCTAGTTTCAGAGCAACCACTAAACTTTCAATTAAGGATGAATCAGAATAACCATCAATCAGAACAATTTTTGACCAAAGAGGGTATTGTTATGAAACAAAACAACAATCAATCAGAAAAACATTTTAACAAAGAGAGCATTCTTGCTGATTACCGTATGGCAAATCTCAGTCGGAACCTCAGTATTATAGGGCGCCGTGAAGTTCTTACAGGAAAAGCCAAGTTTGGAATATTCGGAGATGGTAAGGAGATTGTACAGCTTGCACTTGCAAAACAGTTCAGAAACGGGGACTGGCGGTCGGGATATTATCGCGACCAGACATGGATGATGGCCATGGGCGTTTATGATTCCCTCGAGTTTTTCCATCAGCTTTATGGAAATACATCCAACCAGTTTAATACCGGAAGCGGCGGAAGAGTATTCAATAATCATTTTTCAATTCCGAATATTAATCCTGACGGATCGTGGCGCGATTTGACAAAGCAGAAGAACTCTTCAGCAGATATTTCACCTACAGCCGGGCAGATGCCGCGTTTACTCGGATTGGCTTATGCATCTAAATTATTCAGACAGAATAAGGAAATTCAAAAATTCACAACTCTTTCTACAAAAGGAAATGAAGTCGCTTTCGGAGCAATTGGTGATGCAAGTACTTCTGAAGGATACTTCTGGGAGACTATTAATGCGGCAGGAGTTCTCCAGGTGCCTTTGGCAGTCTCTGTGTATGACGATGGTTATGGTATTTCTGTTCCGAAAAAATACCAGACCACAAAAGGGAGCATTTCAGAAATTCTCAAAGGCTTTGAAACTGAAAAGGGTAAACCAGGAATACGAATTTTCAAGGGGAAAGGGTGGGATTATCCCGGTTTGCTAAAACTTTATGAAGAAGGTATCGCTATATGCCGTGAACAACATACTCCTGTTGTATTTCACATTGAAGAAGTTACTCAGCCACAGGGACACTCTACCTCAGGCTCTCATGAGAGATACAAAAGTGAGGAAAGACTTAAATGGGAAGAAGAATTTGACCCAATAAAGAAGATGAAGGAATGGATCCTAAGTTCTGAGATAGCCACCTCTGAAGAACTTGATAAACTTGCTCTTGATGCGGAAGAGGAAGCTAAGGAAGCCAGAAGAAAAGGATGGGAGGCATTTCAAAATCCTATCAGGGTTGAACGTGATGCTCTTGTTAAGATCATTAGTGACCGGTCGTGCCGATGCACTGAAAAGGCAAAAGAGGAATCAGTTGATGAGTTTACTGAGGAACTGAAAAAAGTCCCGGCACCCATTAGAAAAGACAATTTTGTTACTGCCAGGAAGATATTAAGAAATATTTGCGGAACGTGCATTAAATCTGATAATCTGAATGAAGAGTTGAACGGCTGGCTAAAGCGTAATTATGCTGATGCAAGAAAAAGTTATGATTCATTTCTTTATAATGAAACGGCAACCTCAGTACTTAAAGTAAAACCAATTCCTCCGGTATATTCTGTTGATGCACCAGAAGTTCCTGGTCGTCAGATACTTCGCGATAATTATGATAAGCTTTTTTCAAAATATCCTCTTCTTGTAACATTCGGAGAGGATACCGGCCATATCGGAGGCGTTAACCAGTCGCTTGAAGGTCTGCAGAAAAAATTCGGAGAGCTTCGTATCACAGATACAGGTATACGGGAAGCTACAATTCTTGGTCAGGGACTTGGTTTAGCACTAAGAGGAATGAGACCAATTGCTGAAATTCAGTATCTCGATTATCTTATGTATGCGCTACAGGTTTTAAGCGATGATCTTGCAACAACTCATTACAGAACGGCTGGAAGAATGATTGCTCCATTGATTATTAGTACCAGGGGACACCGTCTGGAAGGTATCTGGCACTCAGGATCGCCTATGAGTATGCTTATTAATTCGGTAAGAGGTGTTTATGTCTGTTCTCCAAGAGATATGACAAGGGCTGCAGGGTTTTACAATACGCTTCTTGAAGGTAATGATCCTGCAATAGTTATTGAACCTCTCAATGGGTACAGGTTGAAGGAAAAGATGCCTGATAATATAGGAGAATTCCGAATATCACTTGGAATTCCTGAAAT
The DNA here is from genome assembly GCA_002319885.1 of Bacteroidales bacterium UBA1797. Lineage (GTDB taxonomy): Bacteria > Bacteroidota > Bacteroidia > Bacteroidales > VadinHA17 > LD21. The sequence goes on along the minus strand of DCFT01000197.1, from coordinate 33,177 downwards.
ATTGAACTTTGGAACAGATCTGACAGTAGTAACATATGGTTCTACAGTCAGAATTGCTGCAGAAGCAATAAAACAACTCGCCTCTCATGATATATCAGTTGAACTAATAGATGTTCAGACACTTGTTCCGTTTGATAAAAACAAAATTATACTTGAATCACTTAAAAAGACCAACAGGATTCTTTTTCTCGATGAAGATCTTCCAGGTGGAACAACAGCATATATGATGCAGGAGGTCCTTGAAAAACAGGGTGGATGGCAATATCTTGACAGTGCTCCTAAAACTCTCACCGGGAAAGAACATCGTCCTGCATATACTACCGACGGAGATTATTTTTCCAAACCCAGTGCGGAAGATGTTTTTGATGTTATTTATTCAATGATGAAAGAGGCGGTACCGGAAAAATATTGAAATTGTTGGGGCTGTTGAAAAAGTTATTTTTAACCACAAAGCTCACAAAGAAGGCTCAAAGCACACGAAGTTAAAAACTAAAATTCATTCCGATTGCTATCGGAACTTTGTGTTCTTTGTGTTAATCCTTTGCGACCTTTGTGGTTAATGGATTTCACCTTTTTCAACAGCGCTTACAAAACGATAATTTAAATCGTAACTCCTATTATTTTGAGCAACGCCAATGCTGCTTCCCGTGGTCCGGTCGACTCATAACCCGGGATACCCAGTCTGGTTCGCATCTGACCCACATACACATTATTTTTAAAGAATGATGCGAAATATTTTGCAGCGATCTTATCATGAAGATCTTTGTATTCGGGAGGGCCGAAAATATTTGCAAAGTAAGAGTGGACCAACCCGCTTGAAGTTGTTGTTCCTTTACTCATTACAGCGCCTTCGCTGAAAATGTCCAAAGCCCATTCAGCAGATGTAAATTTCTCTATTACAGGATGTTCATTATCGATCTCCTCATAATTATTAGCATAGAGGATATAATCGATTTTGTTTCCTGCTATTACTGTTTCAAATTTGGTTACAGGGAAAACAATTCGGGCATTGACCTGACTTGGATTCATAATAATTGATCTGTCGAGATGTCCGAAAGCATATCCCGGCTGAAGATCATCAAGGCGAAGGAAGGCCCCGATCTCAGTACCATACCCAATTGGATAACCGTTTGAGTCGAGTTCAATAGAGCCCATATCGTCAGCAATGATTGTCAACTCACGGATATATTTATCTGCCAGCACCCTAAAGGCTTCAAGAGTTTCAGATTTGCCTGCTCCTGTGTCACCCATCATAAGTATGGAGGCTTCCTTGTTTCCCTGAAGCAATATCTTAACCATAGCACCATGAAAAGGCATATTGCCTGTTTTCATCACTATGGAATTATGAAGTGTGAGAATCATCTTCTTGAGGTAACCAAAGTAACCGAATTCCGGACGGTCGGGAATTGCCCCAACAAATATGCCGTTTTCCTCATCATCGTAAAATACAGTTGAGTATTGTGCCAGACCATCCAGAACATTTCCTGATACTCCGTATATAAAAAGAGCGTCAGGCTTTTTCTCAAGATCAGCATCATCGGCAAGCTGGAACAGATTGCACATTGAAAAACCAAGTTCAAAAAAATCACGATGGAAGTAAACCATTATTAGCAGTTTCCCGACTTTGGCCGGGTAACAGATCCACTCATCGGTTACCAGGTCTACAAGATCAACCGGGTTCTGAAGGATTTTTTTAAAATGGCCTGTCCGCTTATTCATAGGTTGTTGGATAACAAGCGGAGGATAAATGAGCATCTGGCGTATTACAGGAATACTGTTAAGTTTCTTATATTTCTCTCCCTTATAAGCGATATCTTTTGGAAGAGAGATAACTGCCATTTCCGCACCTGCCGGAACCTGCCTGTAAACAGAAGGATGACTGCCTGTAATATTTTCCTGGATATGCCGGTAGACAGTCCTGATAAGATGGGTCAGCTGTTCAATAGTTTCATTGAAAGTACGATATGGTCTTTTATCGAGACGGTCACCTTCGGAATCATTTATAATAAAACGATCAAAATGACGCCAATAATCATAAAGATATTCAACAAAGCCGGCAATTTTATCGAGGTCTTTAAGAAAAATCCTGGACTTCTCGAAAATGTGAGGAACAACACTGCTTTCATACTTTACGAGTAAAGATAATGTCTTCACAAGGTCATCAACACAGTCTTTATCAGTAGTGCAACCTCCAAAAAACTCAAGTAGTGGTGAGTTTTTAGATCTCAGGTTATTCAGACAATGATCAAGAACTAAACGAAATTTGTTGCTAGCCAGCATCTCTTCTGCTGTTTCACACATCCTTTCACGGATATTTAAAACAACTTTATTCCCAATGATGGTTAAAGTACTTCTCTGCATAATATATTTATCAATTGAGGTAAAAATATGATAATATTTAATTGAAGATAAGTTTTTACTTAATTATTTTTGCATAATAATTGTTTTCTAATTGTTTATTAAGATATGCAACCGGAACTGGATTTATTTACGATTATGCCGGAAGACAAAATTCCGGAAAAAGGAAAGATTCTGATTTCTGAACCCTTTCTTCCGGATACCTTTTTTAACCGGAGCATAGTATATCTGACAGACCACAATCCTCAGGGTTCGGTTGGATTTATTCTGAATAAAAGACTCGAATTAAAGGTGAGTACTGCTATTGAAGGTTTTGAGAGATGGGATGAATACCTGAGTATGGGTGGGCCCGTTGCACCTGATACTATTCACTATCTGCATAGTCTTGGCGATATGATTCCCAAAAGTATTCGTATTGAAGGAAATATTTTCTGGGGTGGGGACATTGAAAGTTTAAGGGAACTCATAAAATCAGGAAAAATAAACAAGTCGCAGATAAGATTCTTTCTAGGCTATTCAGGATGGTCAGCCGGGCAACTTGAAAGGGAACTTAAAGAAAATTCCTGGGTCATTGCAAAAGTAAATTCCTCAGTTGTTTTGAATAATCACGACGACGATATCTGGAAAAAAGTTTTAAGGAGTTTCAAAAATAAATACAGAATGTGGGCTGATTTTCCCGATTCTCCGGAAATGAATTAACCTCTCTGTAGCACTGTGGCACTCGGTGATCCCGATAGTTATCGTGACTCTGTGGGCCTTTGTGTAACAAAAACAAGAACTGTCATAGAGTTGAACAGAGAAGCCCAGAGTTTCACAGAGCAAGTTCTATCACCTATCGTATTGGATCAATCATTCTTCAGATTGGAAATGAATAAATAATCATCAATGCAGTATTCTGAATACCAGCTCCTTCAACAGATCACCAGGCTCTGTACCCGGATCGCCATAGCCTTTTGATTTCATGTCGTATGTTCGTAAAAGGCTGATTACCTGTACAGTTTTCGATACATTGTATTTTGATGAAGAATTCTCATACTCCCTCACAAAAAAAGGATTAATCTTAAGGACCGACGCAACGTTGTTTTTTGATTTATCGGGGAGATAATGATAAGTCAAAAGCTTGCTGAAGAAACTGAAAAGTGACGAAATTGTGAGTGTAATGGGATTATCTTTGGGATTATCGGCAAAATATTGTACTATCATATTCGCTTTCAGGATATTCTTTTCGCCTATAGCCTTTTGTAGTTCAAAATTATTGTAGTCTTTGCTTATCCCAATGTTTTTTTCAATTAATGCAGTGGTAATAAACGGTTTGCCGGGAGGGAGAGTAATAATAAGTTTATCAAGTTCATTCACAATTTTGTGCAAATCGGTTCCAAGATATTCGGTAAGCATAGCGCTTGCACTTGGATCTGTTTTTATACCCTTTACCATTAGATACCTCTCAATCCAGGCCGGAATCAGGTAATCTCGTATTCTTGCCGACTCAAAGTATACACCATGGCTTTCGAGTGCTTTAAAAAGCTTCGTTCTTTTGTCGATGGTTTTGTACTTGTAACTGAAAACGAGTATTGTTGATAATAGCGGTTTCTCAAGGTATATGCTCAGATCATCGATTTTTTTCAACGACTGTGCCTCCTTAATGATGAGGACCTGGTGGCTTGACATCATTGGAAACCTTCGGGCTGTATCTATTATCGCAGAAATATTTGTGTCGTCGCCATAAAGGATGATCTGGTTGAAAGCCTTCTCAGATTCAGGCAGTACTTTTTCCTGAATATAATCGGTAATCAGGTCAATATAATAAGGTTCCTCCCCGGCCAAAAAATAAACAGGCTTGAAAATCCGGTTTTTGAGATCAGAGATTATCTCTTCGTACGTAACTGGCATTTTCAGAATTTTAGGTGTTTAACTGATACCCCGTTATTTTTTATCTCACGAAGCGAATCGATTCCAATCCGGAGATGTATTTCTACAAAATCATTTGTGACTTTTACATCACTGGCTTCAGTTTTGATCCCTGTGGAAATCATTGGCTGGTCAGAAACAAGAAGAAGGGCCCCTGTGGGTATCTCATTAGCAAATCCGACAGTAAAAATGGTTGCAGTCTCCATATCAATAGCCATGGCCCGGGTTTTTACAAGATATTTCTTAAACCTGTCGTCGTATTCCCAAACTCTCCTGTTGGTTGTATATACTGTACCGGTCCAGTATTCTCTGTTATATCTTGTGATTGTTGCGGAGATAGCACTCTGTAATTTAAATGCCGGAAGAGCAGGAACCTCATTCGGAAGATAATCATTCGATGTTCCGTCGCTTCTTATTGCGGCTATCGGAAGTATAAGATCCCCTAATGTGTTCTTTTTCTTAAGTCCACCGCATTTCCCCAGAAATAACACTGCGTTTGGGGTTACTGCACTCAATAGATCCATTATCGTTGCTGCATTTGGACTTCCCATACCGAAATTTATTATCGTTATACCGTCAGCCGATGCACTTGGCATGTTTTTATCTCTTCCTTCAACCGGTACTTTGTTCCATTTGGCAAAGAGTTCGACATAGTGCATATAATTGGTTAAAAGAAAATATTTGTCGAAGGTATCTATCGATTTACCGGTATAACGCGGAAGCCAGTTGTTAACAATTTCCTCTTTGGTCTTCATAAGAAAGTACTTAAAGTGAGCTAAAATAAAAAGTGCCTAAAGTTAAAGAAAAGTTTAAAGTGAGCTAAAGTTTAGAGTCACTAAAGTTTTAACATGCAAAAGATAAAGATAAACATAAACATAATGATAGTAACTCTAAGTACTCTAGGCACTTTAGTCACTTTAGTCACAACAGGCACTCCAAACTCTAGGCACTTATAAATTAACTGAATATATTTGTAGAGAAATGACTTTATAATATGCTGACCAGAAATTCTAAACTAGTTTGAAACAGTTAAATCTGCCTCAATATTCCTTCAGGATAAATGGTAAAGAAGGAAACGAAATGATCCTTGACCCATTAAGGAGAAAGTATGTAAAACTTACTCCTGAAGAGTGGGTAAGACAAAATTTTGTTCAGTATCTGATAAATGAAGGAAAATATCCTGCAGGACTTCTTGGAATTGAAGTCATGTTCAGATACAATAAACTGAAAAGAAGAGTCGACATCCTGGTTCATGACAGATTTGGGCAACCCATTATGATAGTGGAATGTAAATCGACGGAGGTTAAAATAGACGAAGCGGTATTTGAACAGATTGCAACTTATAATATGAAATTCAGGGTTCCATATTTAGTAGTTACAAATGGAATACACCATTATGCATGTAAGATGAACCTGCAGGAATCAAAATTTGAATATTTGCTGGTGATTCCGCTTTATGAGGAGCTTATTTAAAGTCATGCATAAAAACCGCCTCTGTGTAACTCTGTGTGAACTCTGTGACTCTCTGTGTAACAAAAAATTAAGAACTGACATTTAGAGACACTGATTGTTCTTTACAACTATACAGACTAAACTTTAAAATGCACATTCAATAGAATAAATTATGTTAATTGTAACATGCGCTGTTATAAGGAATGAGGAGAATGAAATCTTAGTTGTCCAGCGGGGAGAGGCAACAGACCATCCTTATAAATGGGAATTTCCAGGAGGTAAGCTGGCTCCCGGTGAAACGGAAGAGGAGTGTATCATCCGTGAGATAAAAGAGGAATTATCGATGGAAATAGTGATTTGTGGAAGATTGCCAGAAGTCTTTTATGATTATGGCCACAAGCAGATAACACTTATCCCTTTTATCAGTGATACTCTCGATGAAGTGCCTTTTCTGTCTGAGCATGTTGCCTTCAGATGGGTGAAAGCAAAAGATTTGCTGACTCCTGACTATTCTGAAGCTGATGTTTTTGTTGCAACGCATTACCTGGAACAGACAAAAATTGAAGAAAGGGATGAGGAAGAACTCATTCAACAGGCAGATGATAGTTTGACAGATATAACAGATCTTCAGGCAATTGTAAACAATATGATGAGTATGAAAGAAGCAGAATGGGTTGCAACATCTGCATTAGAGAATCCGGCCATCTTTTCAAAATTATTTGAATATTCTCTCTCATCCGATAAACGACTCTCTTTCAGATCATCGTGGACTCTGACAAAAGTATGCGACAAATTTCCTGAGCTAATGTATCCTTATTTGAAAAAGGTAGTGGAGTTGCTTGGAAAGATAGAAAATGAGAGCACTCTTCGCTCTTTTCTCAGAATAATTTCATTCAGCGATCTGGATACAATCAGTAGCAGCGATCAGGGAAAACTTGCCGATTTCTGTTTCAGTACTCTGAATTCGGGATATTCAGCAATTGCAGTTAAGGCTTATGCAATGGAGATCTTATATAAACTGGTGCTTATTTATCCTGATCTGGCAAATGAATTGTACACATCCATAAACATTCTGATGGAGGATAGTTCAGCAGGGATCACTTCACGTGGAAGAATGATCCTGCGGAAGCTGTCATCCCTGCCGGAAAACCCAAAATCCAGTGATTACAAGGTCTGAAGAAGATGGCTTTTGGTTATTTCGGTTTGCCCTGTTTTTTAAGATTTAAAGGAAATGTACCACCATTCTGGGTCCATGTACCATTTATCGTAGAATCACCCGTCACAGTTCCATTATATTCCCCATTGATCCCAGGTGCCTTAATGACAAGCTTTTGCTTATCCAGAGTGACCTGTCCGCAAGGTATGTTCTTTGCGTTCTGATCAGGACTATCAAGAGTAGCTGACAGACTATCTTTCCCGGTTAATTTCAGATTGAAAATTACCCTGAGATCCGTACCACCAGCCGAAAGCTTACCTAACCACGAACCGGCAATTTTTTTATTGGATATCTTCTGTGCAGATAATGAGTTGGGTGTCATTATCAGAATTAAGAGTAAGGGAAGGAGTAAAACTTTTTTCATGTTGATAAATGTAAAGTTAAATGGATAATAATACTTATAGTAAAGTTATAAGAATTACAACATCTTCAATTTTTTTACATAGTTAATTAATTAAACAAAATTCATCATCAGCCATTTAACCCATTCAATCCTTTCAACTCTTTAATCTTTCTCCATTCAGAGTTCTTTAGTACTTTTGCAGTTCATTTTAATTTTCAACTGATGAGAATAGTAGATACAAAAGGACAGCTATGTCCGGCACCACTGATTGCAGCGAAGAGGGCCCTTAAAGAAGCGAATGTGGGTGAATCTTTTATTGTACTGACTGATAATAATACATCATATAATAACCTTAGCCGTTTTCTCAAGGATAATAATACCGATTTCCAGGTAAGTGAAAATAACGGAGTATGGACTCTTACCGTAACAAGGAGATCAGGTCCCCTTTCCCAAACCAATGCCGCTGATTTTTGTACTCCCGAAATTGCTCATTTTGAAAAGGGTGATTTCATCGTTGCCATCAGCTCCGATAAAATGGGCGAGGGAGACGATCAATTGGGTTATCTCCTGATGCAAAATTTCATTAAAGCATTAAAGGATCTCAACAATTTGCCGCAGAAAATAGTATTTTATAATAAGGGTGTCACGCTAGTTACAAATGACTCCCCGGCTATTGAACATCTGAAGGACCTTGGTAAAATGGGTGTTGAAATACTTCTCTGTGCCACATGTGTAAACTATTACAAGCTTGAAGAACAGATAGGCACAGGGATCCTTAGCAATATGTATACTATTGCCGAATCTATGGCATCGGCAGGCAAGGTTGTAAAACCCTGAACAAAATCATAAGAAAATGAAAATTGATCTGCTCCAGATGGTTGAATATGGTGGTTGCTCTGCAAAAATATCACCGAAGCAACTGGAAGAAATTTTAAAATATCTTCCTCTGCCAAAGGATCCTAATATATTGGTGGATATTGATACTCACGACGATGCAGGAGTATATAAGGTCAATGATGATCTTGCTCTGGTCCTTACAACAGATTTTTTCCCGCCGGTTTGCAGCGACCCTTATGAATTCGGCCAGATAGCAGCAGCAAATTCTATCAGTGATGTATACGCAATGGGTGGAGATCCGGTGCTGGCACTTAACATAATGATGTTTCCTGCAGCAAAATTGCCGATGGATGTATATGCAGAGATATTAAAAGGGGGATTTGACAAGGCTACAGAAGCAGGAGTGAGGATTATCGGTGGACACACTATTGATGATTTTCCTCCTAAATATGGACTTGCAGTTGTCGGATATATTCACCCTGAAAAATTAATTACAAATGCCGGGGTCAGAGCTGGCGATTCATTGATACTTACAAAACCCATCGGGACAGGTGTTATACTGGCAGGTCACAGGTTAAAAATGGTCACTGACAAGGTTCTTAACGAAGCTTTAAGCCTGATGAAGCTGTTAAATAAATCCGGGGCAGCTGTAATGAAAAAACATGATATCACAGGTGCTACAGATATTACAGGGTTTGGTCTTGCAGGTCATGCTCTTAAAATGGCGAAAGCCAGCAGGGTGTCTTTGAATATAAATCTGAAGGATGTACCTCTGATTGGCAATTCCTATCAGCTTATAGATGACGGTTGCATTCCCGGAGCTTCATTCCGTAATCTTGATTATGCTGAAAAGGATATTGACTTTACAGCGGATCTCGATTATAATCTGAAGATGATCGCTTTCGATGCCCAGACATCAGGAGGACTACTCTTCTCGGCACCACCGCAAAAAGTGCATAGAATACTTGAAGATTTACATAATGCCGGACTAACTAATTCAAAAGTTATCGGCTCAGCTTCAATGCAAAAGGAGAAATTAATCTATTTGAAAAACTGAAATCCAATAACCACAAAGTACACAAAGATTAAGCTCAGAGATCACAAAGAATTGGGTAATATCATTTATCCCCTGTGCGCTTTATGTCTTCCCTGAATGCCTCAGTAAAGTTTGTGTAATCCTTTGTGAACTTTGTGGTTAAAAGCATTTATTTATTATGTACAACTATTCTTCAGGAGCGTCGTAATCATCTGAAACCTTTATTTTATCCTTTCCGTTTATCGGGTTTGCATCCATAACCCACATACCTCGTCCATGAGTTGCAATAATTAACATATTATCGCGTGGATGAATAGCAAGATCGAGGACATAGATGAATGGCATATTACCCAGAACATCCCACTTTTTACCACCATCTTTGCTTACATATACGGCTCCATCCGTTCCTGCATAGAGAATGTCCTTATTGACAGGATCTTCACGGATCACGTTTACTGGCCCTAAGGGTATATTACCAGAAATATCCTGCCATGAATCTCCAAAATCAGTTGATTTCCAGATATATACCTGGGCGTCATCATCTCTTCGTCCGTTCTGGGTCATATAAACTGTCCCCATGTCAAATGCTGATGCGACAATTCGTGAAACAAATTTCACAGGAACAGCTCCATTTCTTATTTCTGTCCAGTTTTTACCACAATCTTTAGTTCTCCATATCCGGCCATCATCTGTTCCAGCATAAAGCAGCCCGAACTTCAGAGGAGATTCATCCATAACTGAAATGGTCTGGTAGTTAATATCTCCTCTCTTCCTGGGATCATTGTAAGACAGATCAGGACTTATGAATTCCCATGTGTCGCCTTTGTCACGTGACATCAGAACGTATTGCATGCCATGGTAAACGATGTCGGAATTAAATTTTGAAAGCATGGAAGGTGCCACCCATTCCCCCCTAAGTGGTTCCTCTCCGGGGTAACGGTTTGGAAGAAGATACTTAACGCTTGCCGGATAATTATTTACCTGAGCCCGGGCAAGAGCGCCATAAAAGGTACTTGAATAAATTGTATTATTATCAGCGGGACTAATAGCATGAGTGCTACCTTCAGCACCAAGCGTATGTTTAAACTCCACAGCAGGAACTTTATCGCGTCCCCGTGAAAGATCTACGGGTCCATAAAAACTATGATGATCCTGGATGGAACCAAAGACTCTGAACGGAGTGCTGAAATCGAAGGCTATATTATAAAATTGTGCAAGTGGTAGTTCCTTTATCGGGAATTTCCACGTTTTTCCCATATCGTACGAAATGGTCAGACCACCATCCTGAACATTGAGCAGGTAATTGGAATTTGCCGGGTCTATCCATAATCCATGATGATCGGGATGCGGACCATCCAATGATTTAAAGGTTTTTCCCCCATCAGTTGACTGATTGAGTTCAATCCCCATTGTGTAAATTATATTTTCATTGTTTGGATCGACTCTTATCTGGCCGAATACCCATCCATAAGTAGCAGAATGGTTTTCCATGAAGGTACTTTGTTCCGGTGTGAGACCACTTACCTGGTGCCAGCTGGAACCAGAGTCATCACTACGGAAAACCGTGGCCCCTTTAATAATATCTTTTCTCTGACGGCCATAGGAGTCGAGATCACCGGGTTTTGCTTTAGTCGCAACTTCATAATTGTCGACATATGCATAAAGAACCCTGGGATCTGATACAGCAATATCAATACCAATACGCCCCATCCTGTTTTGTGCAGGAAGTCCTACGTTTATCTTTTTCCAGTTTTTACCACCATCGGTAGATTTCCAGATGCCGTTATTCTTTGTTGTTTCATAAGTTCTCGGATCGTTCCATTTCAAACGTTCTCTCTCCCAGGTTGCACAATAAAGAGTGTTTGGATCTTCAGGGTCAAGAATCACATCACAAACACCGGTATTTTCATCGACATAAAGCGCTTTTATCCAGGTTTTTCCACCATCGGTGGTTTTATATAATCCACGGTCAGCATTTGATGTCCATTCATGACCTGTTGCTGCTACATAAACTATATCAGAATTCTTTGGATTGACCCTTATACGACCAATGGTATATGTGTTTTCAAGACCCATTAGACTCCAGGTTTTACCTCCGTCAATGGTTTTAAATACTCCGCAACCCGGGTTTGAACTTCTGAAAATATTAGCTTCTCCGGTTCCGACCCATACTATATCAGTATTTTCCGGATCAATTGCTATATCACCAATCGATGCGGTTGGCATTCCATCAAAGACAGGTTCAAAGCTTGTTCCTTCATTTACCGATTTCCATACACCGCCTGTGGCTGAACCGACCCAAATTATGTAATTTCCGCCTCTTGGAGATACTGCTTCAACGTCGGTACATCGTCCACTAACATTTTCCGGACCAATATATTGCCATTTCATATCTCTGAAGGGAGAACTCCCATTCATTTCCGTTTGTTTTGCAATTAAAGCTACTTTGTCTTTCCCGTCTAATAACGGACTCTTTACTTGTGAGGACAGGTAAAATGAAAACAGGAAGAAAGAAACAGCGGCTGCAAAAATCCTTTTGTAATTTCTCATTTTGGTTTATATTATTAATTTTTTGGTTACACAGAGAGACACTGAGGAAGCACAAAATTACACAGAGTTAGTTATATTCTTCTCTGTGTTTCTCAGTGTCTTCTCTGTGAACCTCTGTGTAAGTTCTTAAGCTTTTGAAATTAAGTTTTATTAATCAAATATAGTCTCAAAGAGCTTACTTTTTTTGGCTTCAAAACACATTTTGATCTGATCGGGGGTATTCCTGTTAAAAGAAAGCTCCGGCAATTTATCATATTCAAAAAAATCTGCTCCAAGGGTTTCTGTATTCTCCTTAAAGCTCATTTCCACAAGTTCACATTCTACGAATATTTTATAAATTGTATAAGGGAAATTTTGATTATTATGTTTGTTTCCAAGATGTATTGCAATGATTCTTTTTGCTGTTACCACTGCACCTGCTTCTTCAAGACATTCCCGTGTTGCTGATTCCCTTACAGATGAATTTACATCAGCCCAACCACCCGGCAATGACCAGGCACCATCAACTTTCTCCTTGACCATCAGTATCTTACCATCTTTGAATACTGAAGAACGGATATCGACTTTTGGTGTCTGGTAACCCGTTTCGGAAGCGAATAAATCCCTGATTTTATTGTGGTCCATATCAGTATATTCATGTAAAATATCAACTGCAATACTTCTGATTTGCTCATATCTGTCAAGATCATATCTGTCAGCTCCAAAAGTTAATCCAGCCTGTGCTATAGACTGAAGTTCAGAGGCCCAGGTAAGCCATTTACTACTCATAAGACATTTTTGAATTGATTATCAACTTAAATATAGCCAATTATTTTTGAGATCAACATTAATAGCACATTATCACATCATGTACAGGAGTGCTTATTTTTTGTAACAATTACTTAATCGCTTTGCAATTGACCTGTAATAATGAAACATGACTTTTGTAACATGAAAAAACAGTTCAAACCTAATAATTAAAAAATGAAAAAAACATTAGTCTTTATCCTGCTTTTAGTCCTGGCTCTAGATGTTATTGGCCAGAAAGATACCACCAAAATAGAATTTAAGCCGTCGGGAAAACTCTGGGGCTATGCATTTGGGGACTTCTTATACAAGGCTCATACAAATTCCCTTGGTATGAGCAATACGCAGTACGCAAGCACCGCAAAAGATTTTACTTCATTGGAATTCAGAAGGATCTACCTTGGCTATGATTATGACATTAGCGAACATTTTTCCACACAATTATTATTTGCGTATGAGGGCGCAACATTTACCACCGACGGGAATCGCTCAATATATATAAAAGCAGCTAACGTGAAATGGAAGAATATATTTCCTAATAGCGATCTTGTAATAGGAGCAATGTCAACTCCTACCTATGCTACAACATCTGAACCGGTATGGGGCTATCGTTCACTCGAAAAAACGATAATGGACATGCGTAAGATCGGTGGTTCAAGTGATGTAGGTATAAGTCTTCAGGGTAAATTTGATGATCAGGGTAATCTGGGATATAATCTTATGATTGGTAATGGTAGTGGAGCAAAACCTGAAGCTGATAAATTCAAAAAGTTTTATGGCGATGTTTATTTTAAAATAATGGATCATAAATTAATCCTCGATTTGGGTGCAGATAATGAATGGGCACAGGCAAAACCTTACGAGAAGGCTAAAACCACCTATAAGATCTTTTTAGGATACCAGACAAGTGCCTTCACCATGGGAGTAGAAGCATTCCAGCAGGTTCAGAAGAACGGTACAATATTTACCGAAGCAGCTCCATCAGTTGTTAGAGATACAGTCAATGCTCTGGCCTCAGGAATATCAATATTTGCAAGAGGTCCATTAACCAAGAAACTGGGTTTTGTCGTACGTTATGATTACTTTAATCCTGATAGCAAATTCAATAAAAATAATGTTTATGCTGGTTCTTATACAGGTGTTTATACAGAATCATTCCTGCTGGCAGGACTGGATTATACTCCGGTTAAAAATGTTCATTTTATTCCCAATATCTGGTACGACATGTACAATAACCGGTATGCATCAGCCAATAATCTTAGTAACAAGAGTAACGATCTGGCATTCAGATTAACTGTTCACTATATTTTCAAATAATTTATTTTTTTGGTGATTACAGGTATAAAAAACAGAGTTAATTTTTAAAAATTTAAAATACGGATTTATGAAAACAATCAAATTAGTTTACCTTCTTACAACCATAGCTTTTGTAGGAGTTTTAGCAAGTGCATTCTCCCCGGTTTCAAAATCAGAAATGAAATCTCCGGCAAGTAATGTGGAATTATTAGGGGCAGGGGCAAGTTTCCCATATCCTCTCTATTCCAAAATGTTCAATGAATATAATATCAAAACAGGTGTCAAAGTTAATTATCAATCAATTGGTTCTGGTGGTGGTATAAAACAATTAATGAGTAAAACAGTTGATTTTGGTGCCTCTGATGCATTTTTAAATGACGAAGATCTGTCTAAAATGCCGGCTAGCGTTGTACATATTCCAACCTGTCTGGGAGCTGCAGTTATTACATATAATCTCCCTGGCAACCCGACTCTTAAATTTACTCCGGATGTTGCTGCCGATATTTTTCTTGGAAAGATTGCAAATTGGAATGATGCACGAATAAAACAACTGAATCCGGCTGTAATATTGCCCGACATGCCAATTTCAATTGTTCACAGATCGGACGGTAGCGGGACTACCTTTATTTTCACTGATTATTTATCAAAGGTGAGTCCTGAATGGAAAGATAAAGTAGGTCATAAAACATCTGTTGACTGGCCGGTAGGACTTGGAGCAAAAGGCAATGAGGGTGTCAGCGGAATGATTAAGCAGACTCCTGGTGCTGTTGGCTATGTTGAATTAATATATGCATTGCAGAATAAAATGCCTGTTGGTTTACTGCAAAACAAGAGCGGGAAATATATAGAAGCTTCGATTAAATCTGTTACCGCAGCCGCTAATCAGGTAATCCCTGCAGATGCACGCGTATCTATAACCAATACCGATGCTCCTGATGGATATCCTATAAGTAGTTTCACCTGGATCTTGTTATACAAAGAACAAAATTATGATGGCAGACCTCAGGATAAAGCAAAAGAAGTTGTTAAGCTTGTATGGTGGATGACTCATGAAGCCCAGCAATATGCTGCTCCTCTGATTTATGCACCACTGCCAAAAGAAGCAATTAAGGTGGTTGAAGCGAACTTAAAATCAATTGTCTTCAACGGAAAATCATTGTTATAAAAGATAGAAATAAAAAAGTCAATAAGGCAGTCCACGAAAGGATTGCCTTATTGTTTTATTGATCCCTGAACTTAAACTACTAAATTTACAAAGGTAAATTGATGACTAATGTGTATGAGGAAAATGAACAATATTGCTTTCCATGCGACTTGATAAAAAAAACAGTACGCTAAATAATAAGACGGACAAAAAACTGCAAAGAGTCCTTCTTTTTGAGAAAATTTTCCAGAAGGGATTGGGATTAACGGGTATCATACTAATAATAATATTGATATCCATTTTTCTGACCCTTACGATTACTTCTTTGCCCTCAATCAAGCATTTGGGAATTAAATTCATTTATGGTAAAGCCTGGAACCCGGTAACAGATGAGTATGGCGCATTACCATTTCTGATAGGAACACTTCTTACATCTTTGCTTGCACTTATAATATCCACCCCTTTTGCGTTTTCAACAGCAATATTCCTTGGAGAGTATTATCCGAAAGGACTTATTTCAAATATTTTTAAAAATATTATTGAACTTCTGGCTACAATTCCATCGGTAGTCTATGGTTTTTGGGGCATGGTAGTATTGGTTCCCATTATTCGTAATCTTGAACTAAAACTTCATGTATTACCTTACGGAGTCGGGATACTTACTTCCTCTATTATTTTGGCTATCATGATTATACCATATTCCGTATCTCTTTCAAGACAGGTTATAAGTATGGTACCTCCGTCATTAAAGGAAGGTGCTTATTCGTTGGGGGCAACACGTTTTGAGGTAATCAGAAAGATAATAATTCCCCATACACGTTCGGGATTATTTGCCTCAGTTCTTCTTGCTCTCGGACGTGCATTGGGTGAAACAATGGCTGTGACTATGCTTATTGGAAATTCACATTATATTCCAAAGAATATTTTCAGTCCGGGAAATACGATGGCCAGTGTTATTGCAAATGAGTTTACAGAAGCTACGGGAACCATATATCTATCAGTTCTCATTGAGATGGGGCTTTTGTTATTTGTTGTAACAACCTTAATAAATATATCTGGCCGTCAGATCATTAAACATTATATACTCCATTAACATGGATAAGCTTATAAAAATAAGATTTTATAAAGACAGGCTTTTCAAAGGTGGCATAATCCTTTTGACAGTATTATCTACTGTTCCTCTGCTGCTTATATTATTTTATATTATTAAACAAGGCATCTCTTCAATCAACTGGGATTTCTTTATAAACCTTCCCAAACCGGTAGGCGAAAAGGGAGGTGGTATCGTAAATGCATTGATAGGAAGTGGTATCATTGTATCCTGTGCCTCGCTGATGGCAATTCCTTTTGGGGCATTGGTAGGGTTGTACCTGAGTGAATATAAAAGAGATAAACTTGCTTACTGGGTGGGTTTAAGTGTAGATGTTCTTCAGGGTATTCCTTCAATTGTGCTGGGAATAATTATATATCTCTGGGTTGTCAAACCTACAGGACATTTTTCTTCCCTTTCAGGTAGTATTGCCCTTGCAATAATGATGTTGCCTCCAATTGTTAAATCAACAGAGGAAACACTGAAACTCATTCCCGGTACTATTAAAGAAGCCTCTCTGGCTCTGGGCGTTCCTTATTACAAAACCATCCTTCGTGTCATATTACCAATGGGGTTGAGTGGCATTTTAAGTGGTAGTTTATTAAGCATTTCCAGGGTAGCAGGCGAAACAGCTCCTTTGCTTTTCACGGCTTTTGGAAACCCGTTTATAAACACGAATATTCTAAAACCTATGAGCAGTTTACCTTTACTTATTTTTAATTATGCCGGAAGCGCCTATGAAGACTGGCATAAGCTTGCCTGGGGCGCTTCATTTGTTCTCATCATGATGATTTTGTTTTTAAATATTGTTACTAAGATTTTAGAGAGAAGATGGAAAATTCAATTTTGAAGGTTGAACATTTAAATGCTTTTTTTGGAGAAGCCAGAATATTATCAGATATTAATTTAGAAATACCTGTGAACCAGATCATAGCTTTGATGGGTCCTTCAGGTTGTGGTAAAACCACTTTTCTTCGTTGTATAAACCGCCTACATGAATTAACTCCCGGTGCCAGGACTGAGGGCAATATCTATCTTTTTAAAGATGACATTTACAGGATGAATCTGATCGTACTAAGAAGGAAAATAGGTATGGTTTTTCAACGACCAAATCCATTTCCAACAATGAGTATTTTTGAGAATGTAATTTCAGGATATACACTAAATGGTATCAGCCTTTCTAAATTGCAGAAAGAAGAGATAGTCGAAGATTCGCTCAGAAAAGCTTCACTATGGACGGAAGTCAAGGATAACCTTCATAAAAAGGGAACGTTTCTTTCAGGTGGACAACAGCAAAGGCTTTGTATAGCCCGTTCTCTTTCAATGAAACCGGATATCATATTATTTGATGAACCGACTTCATCACTCGATCCGATTTCTTCCAACAAAATAGAGGAATTGTTGCTTAATCTGAAAAAAGATTATACAATCATAATTGTGACACATAATCTTCAGCAAGCTGCCCGTACAAGCGATTACACTGCTTTCTTTTATCTGGGTGAATTAATAGAATTCAATAAAACACAACTGCTCTTCTCGAATCCTGCAAAACGACAGACCGAAGACTATATCTCCGGGCGATTTGGATGAAAGGCTATTTCTTATTTTGGAAGTGAAAAGAGGAATTCGGTGCCACCACCAATTCTGTTTCTGACAGATATCTCACCTTTATGAACCAGGATGGCATTCTTTACAATAGCCAGTCCAAGTCCGGTACCACCGCTTTTCCTTGAGCGTCCCGAATCAATCCTGTAGAACCTTTCAAAAACCCGTGGAAGATGCTCTTCTGCTATACCGATCCCGTTATCAGAGAATAAAAAGTGACAAAATGATTCATCTTCGTTGTAGAGAACAATTCTTATTATTGTTTTGTCACCAGCGTAATTGACTGCATTCTCAAGAAGATTCTGAAATATCGAAAGTATTAACGACCTGTTTCCTGTAACAACAGCATTATCAATCTTTTCCGTTTCAACTTTCATTTCCCTGCCAGCAATCGCAGATTTGAAATTATTAGTTACTTCATCAATAATTTCTCCGATAGCTACCTTTTCAGTTGTAAAGGAACTGCCAGCTTCCTCAATTCTATTAATAATGGATATATCATTAATAAGATTTGTCAGCCTCTCACTCTGGGCAAGCGCCTTTTCAATAAAATAGATTTGTTTATCCGCCGGCATTGAAGGGTCGTTGATAAGCGTTTCGAGATACCCTTTAACTGAAGATACCGGTGTTTTCAGCTCATGGGCAATGTTGGATGTCATTTGCTGTTTTATGAGCCTGTTTTGTTCCATCTCAGTGATATCACTAAGTATTACCTCAAAATTCTTATCATGAAATATTACACACTGAACCTTGTAAAACTTGCCGTTCTTTCCTAACTGGTACTCAAATTTTGGAAGATGGGTTGAATTTATTTCATTATTTAACTGTCTGTCAATAAATTCATTAACGTTTTTAAAATCTTCAATTTTAAAAAAATCCGCTCCTGAAACAGATAATTCACCCGAGATCATGTTCATATAATGGATGAAGTTATTATTCGACAGGATTTTAATTTTATCTTTTGAAAAGAAAGCTATTCCCTCATTTAGGGCATTTAAATGACTGAAGAGCTTTTCGCGTTCGTTTACCAGGTCATTCTTTGTTTTTAACAGATTACTATAAATTTCGACAAGCTCTTTACTTATTGTTCCAAGTTCATTTTTCGGAAATTTCTGATTGAGATCCAAAGGTTCATTATTCCCGATTTTCAAAGCAAAATCTTTCAACTTTATTATAGACTCTGAAAATTTATTTGTTACAAGTAACATTATCAGCCATATAAGGAAGAATGAACCGATAATGATAACAAGAAAATACATTTTTGCTTTGAGGAAATTAACAACCTTTATATTATAAACTACTGCGGCCCTCACAAAATAGTTTCCAAAATATTTTGAGAAATAATAATACTCTTTACCTGTAGTCGCTGATTTTCTTACAGATGTTCCATAATCAGAATAAAGAGAACCTTCGATCTCAGGTCGGTTTTTGTGATTTCCCATTTTCCCCCAGTCAGAAACAAAACTGTCAAAAATGACAACGCCATTAGGGTTTATTACTGTTACCCTGAGACTGTCCTGAGGAAGTAATTTAACCAGTGAATCAATAAGAAAGTAGTTTCCTTTAGCAATTATTGAATTTGTCTTTATATAATTATTGACAATCTGAGTTGTATTCTCAAGTTCGTCATTAAGAGCAGAAATTCTGAATTCTTTTTCGCGTTTGAAAAGATAACTTAATATGAGCAATGTGAATACTACGAATATTAAAGAGTAGTATATAAAAAGATTATTTCTGAACTTATTCCTTTTGAACATTTGAAATTTTTTAGATCATTAAAACTCAAAAAAATAACCATAACCTGTTTTATTTTTTAAACAGGAACCAAATTGTCCAAGCTTAGTTCTAAGCCTCGTAATATTTACATCAACCGTACGTTCAGTGACAATAACATCCTGCCCCCATATTCTCATAAGCAGATCTTCCCTTGAAAAGACCTTTCCCTGATTTTCAAGTAAAGTTCTCAGAATCTCGTATTCCTTTTTTGTAAGTTCTACACGCTCATCATTTATTATCAGTCTTTTACGGACTGTATCGAGGTCAATTCCATTGAACTGCAATATCGATTTGTTTTCAACCTTATCAGAATATGATCTTTTTAAAACCGCATTTACTCTGGCTGTCAGCTCATTAATAGAGAAGGGTTTGGAGATATAGTCATCTGCACCAAGGCTGAATCCTGTAAGAATATCATTCTCAGTGTCTTTAGCAGTAAGAAAGATAATCGGGACATCATTTTTCAGCTCTTTTCTTAATTTATCAGCAAATTTGAAACCTGAAATAGGTCCCATCATGATATCAAGAAGAATGAGATCGTAATTAACAAGAGGTCTCTTTAAAGCTTCTTCTGCGGAATGTGCGACTTCAGTTTTATAGCCAACATTACTCAGATTATATTGAAGAATTTCACATAAATCCTCCTCATCATCGACTATAAGAATTCTTTTACCTTTATCAGTCATATAGTTGAATATCAAATATTTTCCTTATCAGAATGATGAATACCATATCCCTGATGCCTTATATCTGTTCCCTGCATGGAATAGATAGAAACTTCTGCGATATTTGTGGCATGATCAGCAATCCTTTCCATATTGGTAATGATATTTTTAAGGTCCATATAACTCAGCAACATCTCCCTGGTTTTTTCGCTGACCTTTGCTCTTGCCACACTGTTTTTGAGAAGCTTCCTGTTCATATCATCAATTATCTCATCGTTCTTAATGGTCCACTCTGCATAGGAATCGTCATTATTCATGAATGAAAGGAGCGATTTTTCCACCATCGTCACTCCCGACACCAGCATATTCATCAGAACATCCTGCATCGCTTCAAACTCAGCTGTTCCTTTAATAGATTTGAATGAAGAAATAATATTCATTACTATATCGCCTATGCGTTCCAGATTAATTGAAATGCGGTATACTGAGTTAAGTTTTCTGATATCGGATGCAACAGGTTGATAAAGTATAATAGAATTAACGAACTGATCACTTATAATTACTTCAAACTGATCAATTTTATTTTCGTTTTCTTCAATAGTCGAGAGAATTTTATCCATTTCAATCTTATCATTCAACGACATAAGCTTTTCGAGCAGTGTTAACTGGGTCAAAACCAAATCTGCCATCTCTTCCAGGCTCTTAATACTGTCGGCAATAGCTTCTTCCTTTTTTGTTGTCATAATAAGTTTCTAATTTATGATTCGTATTATTCAGATTGTCAATGTAAAATGAATTGTTGCAAAGGTAACTTCATTTATTGTTACAAATCAGTTTTGACTGTTACTTAATTGTTACAATTTTGTAAAAATATACTCCTGTTTATCAATTCAATGCGAATGAATTAAAACACCATAATCAATGATCAAATTTAACAATATTTACAAGAAGTTTAATTTTTGTAACTTGCGATCTTTCCTAACAATAAAAAAATGAAAAATATTTTATTAATAATTTTTATACTCGATTTATTTACAACAACCGGTCACTCACAGACAATTATTAAACCCAATTTTGCACTTAAGAGTCATGAAACTCTTGAGATCTCAAAAGTTGAAATTACAGCACAGAAGACAGTGATCTTTCTAAGCGTAGAGAACCTGAGATCAAGCGGAGGATACTTTTGTGCCGATAAGAATATTTTTATGATTTATCGCGATGGGACACGAAGCCGGTTGCTCTCATCAAAGGGAATTCCGGTTTGTCCCGATTCATATAAATTTAAAACTATAGGGGAGAGGCTTGATTTTCAACTGACTTTTCCGCCATTAAAGAATGATGAACAGTGGATTGATCTGATAGAAGATTGCTCTGACAACTGTTTCTCATTTTATGGTGTTTGTCTTAACAACGAACTGAACAAAAAAATTGATGAAGCTTCCCTTCTTGCTGAAAATGGAAAGCCTGCTGAAGCCTCAGCCGACTTTATCAAAATAGCAAATTCTTTTGACAGCAAGAATTCTGAAGTTCCTGGTCTTATATATTTGAATATAATAAAACTTTCTCAGGAGACAGGGAATACCACGAGAGCGTCAGAATGGTACAATAAACTGAAATCTTCAGCTATCCCGGAAGGCGATTTATATATTAAACATCTTAATTCACAAGGCATTATTTACTAATGAAAAGAGGCAGAATCTAATGACGCTGCCTCCTTTGGGATTTATTAATAATGAAGGGTTATTTCTTGCCAAAATAAAAATCAAGTCCTACAGCAATCATCCAGGTTGATTTTTCGTAGGTCTCATAATGAAACAAATTGTTAATTTCAGGTATTGGGGAATCAAAATTCTTTAAGCCTTTGTCGTAGAATGCAATCTGATAACCCAGGTTAAGATCGATCATTGGAGTAA
This sequence comes from Bacteroidales bacterium UBA1797, assembly GCA_002319885.1. Classification (GTDB taxonomy): domain Bacteria; phylum Bacteroidota; class Bacteroidia; order Bacteroidales; family VadinHA17; genus LD21. The sequence continues at coordinate 11,202 of DCFT01000197.1, read as the reverse complement.
GATGATAACCGAAACCGGCTCCTATTGAGTTAGTGTTTGTACTGAAACTCATATCACTCTGATAATTATCATTTACACCGGTGGTAGTATGTGACCAACCTGCGCTAACACGTAGTTTCTCATTAATGGTATATTCAAGACCAAGACCATACTCAATAAAATTATGGGAGATCTCATTTATATCCAATGTTGGACTTCCATCATAATCTACGTTTTTGTCAAAATACTCATTGAAGCTGGCTGAAAGGAGAAGATTCTTCATTGGTCTGAGATCCATTCCAAGAGATAGTTCTGCAGGCATGTCGCCAATAACTGTTTGACCGTCAATAAAAATTCCTCCGCCGTTATTATTTGCTACCTTTGTTTTCAGATCAATTTTAGTTTTAAACTCGTATCTGACTGAAAAGTCAAAGTTTTCTGTAGGTGAAAAATTAGCACTTATAATCGGGGTAATTCCGGTTCCGGATTCTGAAGCGTCAACAGTCACGTCTTTTGTTGCAGCAGCATTTTCTCCCATTGCAACAGCTTTCCCTCCATAAGTAGTTGAAGCTCCTGCGAAAAATGCCTGTGATTGTTCTATAGTCATACCTGTAGGATCGCCACCCAAAGCAGCTATAGTTCCCTGAAGCGTTGCAACCTGCAGGGCAGTCAGACCAACAGCTGTCCCGCTGGAGAGAGGTACACCACCGCCACCACCTGTAATTATAGGCTGTAGCGAAGAAGCAGTGCCCGAGAGTTGAGTTGATACATTATTCAGGTAGGTCTGACCATCTGTAAAGAATTGACTGGCCGATACCAATCCTCCGGTATAAGCAGCTCCAAATGCCGGGTATATAGGATTAATCTTGATATTCTTCAGGTATCCATTATATTTATTTGATACTGAAACAAAACGAGCACCTATTGCAACAGAAATCTGATCACTAATCTTGTAGCCGACATTTGCCTGGTAACCCAAATAAGCAGAAGAGCCTTTAAAATATATATCAGCCTGATATTTAGTAGTAGGTATCCCCTGGGCTGTTAAACTGGGAGGAATATCGGCAATAGGCATCTCAAATGAAGGTAATCCTGTTTTGTATTCGGCGCCGCCACCTCCTCCAATAGGATTGAATCCTGCAGAGAATGACAGTTTCCCGGTATTATAAACTACATAGACTCCCGGAAAGACAGGAGCTTTTATTTTACCAACATATTCCCTTGGTGCATCATTAAGATATTGATAAGTGCTGGTTACTTTTTGAGTCTGTGTGATAGTCTGGTTGTTAAGCGAAACAAATAAACCATCTCCCAGTTTTGTTAAACCGGCAGGATTAAAGTAAACAGCATCAATACCCGTTGAGGCATTTCGGTTTTGAAGACGCGTGAACATGGCACTCTGGTTATTGTTGGTAACCAGTCCGCCCGCAAGCAGACTGCCTGTGATGAACAAGGAGGCAACAAATGTTAAAAGTTTTCTCATAGATTCTGTTTTAAGGTTTGATTTTCACAAGTGTTTTGTTAAGTTCTACAATATTCTTATTTTCTGTCAACGTCGGTTTTGAGGAATATGAATTTGCCGTATCGGCGTAATCATATTTGTTCCAAATGTAGAAAAATAATTCTTTCCTGCAATAGGTCTAAAATAGGATATTGATATTTAGTTAATTGTGCGGTATTTTTCCAACCAGTCGAAAAGAATATAATGTACTGACAATATGTTATCTTACCTTATGATTAGTCTTTGCAAACTTCGATTTTTCACCCCTTCACATCTTCGAAACTGAGCTTAATTCACTGCAAAATCTATTTTCATTGATTTATTCTTTGTGAAATTCTCACGTTAAATCCGGATAAGTTTTGTGAGTTCTTGGTGTTTTTTTGTCAAACAGAGAAGTATAGAGAAGATCCGAAAGATACACACGGAGGTTATTTGAGATTGTTCATATTCCAGTTCGGATACCATTTTATTACAGGATATCCATTTTCCCATTCAACAGGTAACCAGATATGCCGGCTATCTGCAAGATTATCAGGGTTCCACCTGTCGCCCATATAGATAAAGGCATTCTTTTTACCCTGGATTGGAAGTATCATGGTACTCTGGGAATTAAAAGTGGTCTTATTTTCATCTTCCGTTCCCCTGCATGGATTTCCAATCAACTTCCATTCTCCAAAGAACTTTTTGGAAGAATAAAGACGGGCAGCATTTGGTTTCCACCCGGTTGTTCCGGAGGCAAACATAAAATACCTGCCTCTGGCATAAAAAATTGCAGGAGCTTCGTTCGAATCCCCGGGAAGAACACGAATATATCTCCCGGTAAAATCGAGATAATCATCAGTGAGCTCCGAGAACTGAAGAGTCATATTCTCTTCGGAAGCATGGACGTGATATGCTTTGCCATCCTTGTCAACAAAAAGCGTCATGTCGCGCGACATCTGACCTCCTGCAAAATCGCGCCTGACAAACATACCTTCCCTGACGGCACGTTTCCACTCCTCTGATCCGTTTTTCAGATCTGACTCTTTTACCTTTGCATTCCTGTATTCTTCAGGAAAATTGACAGGCCAGACACCGGCATTCGGTCGCAGACTTCTGATGTATTTATAAGGTCCTGTTATGTTATCACTCAGGGCAACTCCGGTTAATGCTGCTTTGTAGCCTTCTCCTTTTAATTCATGATGGAACCACATTACAAACTTCCTGGTCTTATTATTATATATTACTTTTGGTCGCTCAATTATGCATCCCGGATTTAATTGACTTGCAGTATCGTCTATAACTTTTAAAGCAAGGCCCTCATACTTCCAGTTCAGAAGATCTTTTGAAGAGTAACAGCTGACCCCATAATGACTTTTGTCTTTATCGTAGCGGGGTAACCTGTATTCACCAAACCAGTAATATGTATTGTTATAATATATAATACCTCCTCCATGAGCATTTATATGTCTACCACGTGTATCCGGCCAAATCTGCCCAGGTTTAAAATAGTGATTAAGATCCTGACAATAAACAGAAATACAAGTTAATACAGTACCTGTTAACAGAAGTAATTTTTTCAAATATGTAACCATTAGACAATGCTTAATAAAAATTTTATATCTGTAAATATATTAAGGTAATAAAGATAATAAATTGGATAAACAGGCGATTCTGTTTATGAGAATCATTGTATAGTCATTATTGTTTCATATTTTTGAAATATCATAACCATCAGAATTATGGTCAGAAAGAGTTTATTCGGAATACATTTTTTTCTCATCTGCCTTTTTATCTCTTCCTTCATTATAAATAGTGTGAGTGCTCAACCTATAGTCGGCCTTGATAATTGGTTTAATCATGAGACCATTGCTAAAACAGGCAAACCGTTTCATTACCTATGGAATGATACGGCTTTCAGTGGATATTCGAGATGGGGAGAAATTTTTAAACAACGCGGAGCACAAATTATCACTATCGGAAAACCAGTCGACAATATACTGAGTAAAATCAGTATCTATATAATTGTTGATCCTGACACCACATCAGAAAACCCTGCACCAAACTATATTAATTCCGACGATATTGTTTCCATCAGGAAATGGGTTACGGAGGGGGGTGTTCTGGCTGTTTTCGCAAACGATGCACCGAACTGCGAGTTTACTCATCTGAATAAACTGATGATGGAATTTGGAATGACTTTTAACCATGTAACATTACATCGTGTTATTGGTACTGATTTTGAGGCCGGAGCCTGTGAAAATCTGCCCGACCATCCTTTATTCAAAGGAGTCAAAAAAATATATATCAAGGAGATTTCTGATATAAATCTTTCAGGAACAGCACATGCTATCTTAGAGGAGAACGGCAAAGTGTTGATAGCAGAGAACAAAATAGGAAAGGGATACATATTTGCAATCGGTGATCCCTGGATATATAATGAGTATATTGATCATGACCGCCTCCCAGTAAGTTTTGAAAACAGAAGGGCCGCAGAGAATCTTACAGATCTCTTATTGAGTTACACTCATAACAGGTAACAATAAGAGATCTTTTAGCCATATGTCCGGTAAAAATTTTGAAGTTATATATTCTGCAAAGCCATAGATAACCCTAAATGATTAGTGTTATCAGTTATAGCACTGACCTTAAAAACACAAAAGATCTTTTACTTTCCTGTATATTGAATAGAACTGGCTCCTGATAAACCGCTTGATGTTATACATTCCACGGTTATTAAGATTTCGTTTGTTTGCTTGTTATTAAGGAAACTTACTGATGCGTGACCCGATTTATCTGTTATTACATCAGGGCCCCAGAATAGTGTGTTGCTATTGGCTTTGGCTGTATCTTCCTGTTTATGAGTATATTCACTGTTTTTCTTCGTGTAAATCTCTATAATGCCTACATTATTCATTGCCGAATATTTTTGTATTTCCATAACATTTGTTGAGGCTGTAATACGGGCAATATCAGCCACCGGAATATTATTAAGGATTGAGGCATCAGTTCCCATCTTTGTTCCGTCTACAACAATAAGTGCACCATCCAGATTATTAATGGAATTCATCGAGTTTATACCGAAAGTGATTTTTCCATTATCTATATGATAGGGTTTGATCGACATTAGTATATCGAAAATACTGCGATCGCTGGAGTAACCTTCCTGTTTTTTCTGATTGGCTGATAGTTCCCTCTTATGCAACTTTTTCGAGTTATTCTTTTCCTGCACAATAAACTGTTTCCCTGGGACCTGCGTAATCTGAAGCAGGCGATGAGTAAAGTATTTTCTCATATCCTGGTTTGTGTCAGAAGCAAAAGATTCAGTTTCCCGATTCATATAATTAACAATGGTTTCATTTTGAGGAGAAAAATCGTTACCATAAAAATTTGAAGCTGAAACTGATAAGTTTGCCATAACAGGTTTGTCCTTATCGTCAGTAACATTAATCTCCAGCTGGATCTTCTCATCCTGCCTGTCCTGCAGTCGGAGCGTTGAAAGCTTTATATTTAAATGCCCGGATCTATTCACCGGTATATTTTTACCAGAATATGTTTGTACGGCAATGTAATTTGTACGTGTGGGTATCACAATGCCGGTAATAGTCTTGCTGCCTTTAATGGAAGGTATCACAAGAAGTTTCAAACTTTCTTTTTCATCAAATTTTGGAAGTTGTAATTTAATAACAGCATTGCCTTCATTATCGGTTTTACTTTTTCCATCAGCAATAATACCCGATGGTCCTGTCAACTGGTAAGCAAAATTTGCAGCGACAGGCGTATTCTCTTTTTCGGAAAACCTGATATGAGCTGTTAGCATGCTTCCTGGTTCATAAAGCGTATCTGCCAGAGATAAATTTGTAATAAATTCAGATTCAGGCGATTCTTTTATTGCTATTATGCATGAAAACATTTTTTCAGATGGAAAGCTGTTTGACACGTTAGTTGAAGCGATAAGAATATAATTTCCTTCAGTAAGAAAATCAGGCAGCTCTATGGCTCCGTCGATCTGGCTATTATTAACCGGAAAGTATCCGGTTGCAACTTCGAGGCCTTCCTGGTCAAGAAGAAATACATGCAGTGTGTCATTAACCGCGTTGGAATTATTGTTCGAATAATCTAAAATGTAAGCTTTAAACATTATAGATTCTCCGGGTAGGTAATAATTGCGGTCTGTATGAAGATAAACGATGTTATCAGAGTACTTTGAATCAGGAGCCTTATCCTGGTAACTGGGCTGGCTTATCAGGTTTGAACAGGTAAGCAGGAAGATTACAGCTAAGAAGACTTTGTTAATTGTTTTCATTGTTTAAAGTATATTGGTTATATAAAGCTGACAAATAAAAATGGCCAGATACAATATTGTCAGGTTCTTACTCAACAATAATTCCTTTAATATATTTAATATCAGACTTTCAGGAAAATCTTCTTTTTATAAAGAATATAAAGGAATACCCATGCAATGGCAGTTATTCCTATTCCGTCGATAAGTGGTGTCCACGTTTCAGGCATAATTGCAGTCAGTCCTCCGAAGAAAAACTTGTTTGAAGAATTGAAATTTACGATTCTTTCTGTGAGGTAAATAGTAATTGGATTCATTCCTATTACGACAAAGAAAAATGCCCATTTTTTATAGCCCCATACATCTATTATCAGGTAGAATATTGAGAAGAGCAGCAGGCTGAGTCCGCCAACAAAACATACAAATGAGCTGGTCCAGAGATTCTTATTGATAGGGAAAGCAAGGTTCCATATCTTGCCGATAATCATTAAAACTATAGCTGCTATAACGAGATAGAGTACTTTTCGTAAAGGCTTGTCATTAAGATATTTAGATAGCATAAATTCTCCTGTAAACATACCGAGTAAGGCTGTTCCAATTGCAGGCATTATACCTAGCAACCCTTCAGGATCGTGATTGCCAAGATAGAGTCTTCCTGGCATCAGCAAACGGTCGATATGACTTGTAAGGTTCCCTTCGCGGGAGAAAATATCGGTCGAACCCAGGTCGTGAGCCGGGAATAACAGCAGCAGTAGCCAGTAACCAATTAAGAGAGTCAAAAACCAGATTATCCTTGTATTGAGTTTCGTGTTCATAAATATCAGTGAGGCGAACATCCAGGCAAGACCAATTCTTCCCAGTACGCTGCCATATCGTAAATGGGCAAAATCGAAATTGATACCATTATTGTAGATGATACCCAGAAAAACCAATACCAGTCCACGTGTTATAACATGTTTATATATTGATTTACGGTTATCATTCATTGCAGTGCGTTTTGCCATTGAAAAAGGGAAAGATATACCTGCTATAAATAAGAAAAGAGGGAAGATCATATCCTCAAAATGAAATCCATGCCATGGAACATGTTCTAACTGTCCGCTCCACCATTGTAAAACCGGCCATCCTGTAAGTGTAGCCAGACCGACAAAAATTCCTTCACCTCCGGCAATCCAGAACATGTCGAATCCTCTTAAAGCATCGAGTGAGTATAATCTCTTGAAAGCAGGTTTGTTCTCGTTTTCCATTTTTTATTTTTTATTTTTAATGTTGAATGAATAATAGAATGATATTAAAAGACTTGATATAAATTCTAGATATTGTCATGCAGACTGTTTCTTAAAACAGGATGTTTATGGATATTCAAAGTTAAAATATTTATAACCTTATGTCAGATCTTATGGTATAATTAATTTTGCAATAAGAACAATTTCAATTTTGTTTCATGAAAAAACTGTCAGATGATTGTGTTCCTAACTGTTGTATAATTTTAAAATACTAGATATACTACCTTAACAAGGCTGATGCGCACCAGAGTACTGGCGCTTGTCCATGCAAATCGCCTACATTCCTTTTTCTGTCGAGATAATATTGCCTGTCATTTTTTTTACCGGTTCCCTCACAAACCTTACGAAGGTCATCGCTGTTGTCTATGTAAGAAACGAGTCCAAGCCACGCTTTACGGGCTGCAGCGCCAAATATATATTTATCGAGCCAACCGTTCTTAACACCTGTTATCATGGCAAAGGCAAACATTCCTGTTCCTGAAGTTTCATTCCAGGAGTCAGGCTGATCTATCAATTGTCTCCATGTGCCGTTTTCAGCCTGGTATTTTAGAAGCGATGCCATCATTTTTTTATACCCTTCCATTATTCTGGGACGGTCAGCGTTGTTTTTTGGGAGGGAACTTAACAGTTCGCTCATACCGGCTGCCACCCATCCGTTACCACGACCCCAAAAAAATGGCACGTCAGGAGCATGAAAGAAAAGTCCGTTTGGTCTTTGCAGGGAATCGAGGTAAAGGACCATCTCCCTGGCTGCCCGCTCTATGTATTTTTTATCGCCTGTAGCCCTGTAAGCCTGTACCTGAACGGCAGTTATCATGTACATATCGTCGATCCACATCCTTGTCTGCGGCGTAAATCCTTTCCTGTAAAATGCTTTTGCTTCAGGCGTTTGAACCTCCTCTGGGGGAGCCCATTGGCTGTCAGCAATTCTTTTTCCCAGAGTAAGATATTCAGGATCTCTGGTGATTAAATATAATTCAAGAGGGACAGCGCCAAAAACTGTATTGTCGACATGATCAGGTGCTGGTATCAGAACCGAATCGGCTCCGAGTAAAGGTTTGAAACGTTCTTCAAGTCTGGCCATAAGCTTGCTATCTTTTGTAAGACTGGCAAAAGTAAGTGCTCCGTACCAGGTACAGTCCTCTGGATAGGTTACTTTCCCGGGGGCCACCGGAAGAGGCCTGATAACAAAATGTTCTGAAAGTCGTTTGCCGATCTCCTCAGGAGAAACACCTGCCGGCCAGTGTTTCAGGTCAGAATCCACAATATTCTTTTGTCCAAAATTCTGCATTGGGGAGAGAAAAACTATACAAAAAATCAATGTTAATCTGAATATTGAATTTATTTTCATAGCATTAATTTTATCTTTTCCTGAACTTTATTTTTATGGTTGATTGAATCAAATATACATTATTTGCCTAATTGTTAAGTTAAAAAAAGTTAAAGAACAGAATATAATAAAAAAGCAGAGGAATTGTGTCTGTAATGAGGCTGATTTAATTTATTTTTACTCTGGTTAACCTCAATAAAATACTATATTATGACAACCCGCAGAGATTTCATTCAAAAATCAGCTCTTGGAGTGGCAGGTGTGGCTCTGAGTGCCAGGAGTTATTCACGGATAATTGGTGCAAATGACAGGGTTCGTGTAGGCATTGTCGGTTTTTCTGATCGGTTCAGATCATCGCTGGCTCCTGCATTTTTAAGTCTTGCAAAACAATACAATTTTGAAATAGTTGCCGTGTCGGATCTATGGAACAGACGTCGTGATGAAGCTGAAATTTTCTTTAAAAGGGAAGGAGTTACTATCAGAAAAGCCCGTAATAATGATGAGTTATATAGTGGAAAGGATACAGACGCTGTTATAATAAGTACGGCGGATTTTCAGCATGCACTTGTACTTGCCGAAGCTGTTAGGGCAGGGCAGGACGCTTATTGTGAAAAACCTTTTGCTGAGACGATGGCTGATGCCAGGGAAGCATTAAAAGCTGTTCGCGATACCGGGAAAATTGTCCAGATAGGTTCTCAGCGCAGGAGTACTCCTAATTATATTGCAGCTAACGACTACATACGATCAGGAAAGTTCGGGAAAATTGTTATGGTTGAGATGTCGTGGAACGTCAATCAGCCTGGAAGGTGGAGAAGACCTCAGCTGACATCAGTCATCAAAGAAGCTGATACCGACTGGAAACGTTTCCAGATGAATCGCCAGCCTGCAGCATGGGACCCAAGGAAATATCTTGAGTTCAGGTTGTTCTGGCCTTATTCCTCAGGTATCCCTGGTCAATGGATGGCACATCAGATAGATACTGTACATTGGTTCACAGGATTAAGTCATCCCAGAAGTGTTTCAGCAAATGGTGGCATTTATTTATGGAAAGACGGACGTACTAATTTTGATACCATGACTGCTGTTATGGATTATGGAGATTCCAATTCCGGCTTCCAGGTTGTTTACACCTCACGTTTTACAAACTCAGCCGGAGGAACCAAAGAGATTTATTTCTCAAATGGCGGTTCCCTGAATCTTGATACCAATAAGATCAGTTCAGAAGGTGGGCTGACAGCAACTGATGCCAGAGAAATGAATATGCAGCCGAATCTTCTTGAACCAATGGACCTGCCTGGTTTTAAAGTGGAAACATCGGCCAATACCGGTTCAGATCCTATGACTAATGCTCATATGAAAAACTGGTTGGAATGTGTTCGTGACAGAAAGAAGCCGAATGCAGATATTATGGCAGGCTATAATCATTCTATTGCTACAATAATGTGTACTGCCGCTCTCAGGACAGGTGAAAAAACTTCATTTGATGAAGAAAACCAGGAAGTTTTGGCCGGGGGAAAGGTATTCCGGTATTAAGAATATTTATACACCATGCGAACAGTTGGAAAATCTTCAGAAAGTATGATCCTGATAATGAGGAGATACTGTTTTATTGTTTTATTGTTTCCTGCTATATTGCTTAAAGCTCAGTCCTTGAAAGAGAATGAAGTAAGACTTGTCAGAGCTGACGGCAAACATAAAGTTGATATCTACATTAATGGTAGTCTGTTCACATCTTATCAATATCCGTTAAATATTGAAAAGCCTTTTTTGTTCCCTGTTTATGCGCCCAACGGTTCAGTTATAACAAGAGGCTATCCTGTTGAACCAAGAAAAGGGGAAAGGGTCGATCATCCGCATCATATTGGAATTTGGTTTAATCATGGTGATGTGAATGGAATTGACTTCTGGAACAACTCTTCAGCCATCCCCCCGGAGAAAAAAGATTTATACGGGCATATTGTTCTTAAGAAAATTGTGAAAACGGTAAACGGGAGTAAAGGTATACTTGAGGTGGTATCGGATTGGTATGATAATAAAGGAAATATTCTGTTAACTGAGAACACCCGATATGTTTTTTCTGGAGATGAGGATTCCCGTACAATTGATCACATCTCAACTCTGACGGCAACAGATCGTAAGGTAATAATTAGCGACTGTAAAGAAGGACTTTTTGCAATCAGGGTTGACAGGGCATTTGAGATGCCTTCAAATGAATCTCTGATCTTTACTGATGACAAAGGGAATCCCACTACTGTTAAAGCAACAGACAACACAGGTGTCACAGGTATTTACACATCGAGCCAGGGACTGAAAGGTGATGCCGTATGGGGAACGAGAAATAACTGGGTAATACTGAGTGGATTGAAAGATAATGATACTATTTCAATTGCATTATTTGATAACCCTGAAAACCCCGGTTACCCTGCCTATGCACATGCCAGAGGATATGGTCTGTTTTCAATAAATAACTTTGGCCAGAATTCATATGATCCGAAACAGGAGAAAAGGAGTTATAAGCTGGAAAAGGGTCAATCTGTAACCTTGTATCACAGGTTCTATGTACAGTCAGGTTCGGAACTAACGACTGAAAAGGCAAATAAAATCTTTAAGGAGTTTTCAAAGGAGTACTAATTAAATGCAGATTCTTATTAACCTGACCATAAATATCTTAATTATGAAAAAATCTCAAATTGTTTACCGGATACTTCCGGCATTTCTATTATTTATTGCTGTAGCATTCAATGGAATAGGTGGAACTCCTGTAAAGCAGCAGTATTATGAGATAAAGATTTATCATATTGCTGATAAGACACAGGAAAGCAGGGTCGATGCCTATCTTAAAAAA